>CAZSMG010000032.1:0-14499 GCA_964608075.1 uncultured Clostridium sp.
TTATTATTAGGTAATGATTTCATCATTAAATCAAAATCACTTTGTAATTCTTTCATTTCTCTTTCACGATAAATATAAAATTCTTTTTCTGCTTTTTTAATTGCTTCTTCATGTGATATTTTTCCATTGCCTTCTAATATTTTTCTTCTATTTAATAATATTTGATTATCTAGTTCTTCTATCCAGTCTGTCATTTTCATTGTTCTTTGTTCTAATGCTTGAAGTTCTGCATAGTCTAAAAATTGTGATACTAATAAATTAAGTCTTTGCAATTCTATTTCTGACAAATAATTTTTCGCAATTTTTACATCATCTATTGTAACATAATCGCCTTTAAAATTTGTCATACCTACATAAGGTTTCTCATTATTTACTCTCTCATGAATTAATTCAGCAGCTGTATGTTCATGCACTGCATAATGTAATTTGTTTTGCACCGTAGCAAAAAATCTCTTTGTTATATCACTTCTAGGGTCGTAATCAATGCTTGTACTATATATATCTGTTACTTGTTGATAAAAGTTTCTCTCACTTGAACGAATGTCTCTAATTCGTTGCAATAATTCTTTAAAATATCTATTGCCACCTTGTTTTAATCTATCATCATCCATAGTAAAACCTTTTTGTATATATTCATGTAATCTTTGTGTCGCCCATATTCTAAACCTAACAGCAACTTCTGATTGTACTCTATATCCTAAGGCAATTATCATATCTAAATTATAATGGTCAATATTCCTCTTAACGCTTCTTGAGCCTTCGTTTTGAACTAATAAGAATTTCTTATTAGTTGAATCTTTAGGCAACTCATTATCTTTATATATATTTGAAACGTGCATAGAAATATTTTCTTGAGTTGTTTTATAAATATCTGCCAATTGATTTTGTGTAAGCCAAATATCTTCATCTGCAAACTTTACATTTACTTTAGTTAAGCCATCTTTATCTTCGTAAATTAAAATCTCATTTTTTTTATCCATAACTGCCTCCTTTTTTATATTTTACTTAAATTTGCAATAATCTTTTTATAATAAAGTGAGTATTCTCAGTATTTTGAGGTGGGGTTTTCTTAAATTCCGATCCCCCAGTTGATGTTGACTTTTGACAAGTTTTCTTCATTATTTTTTTGCATAATTTTCACTTCCTTTATCTTCAAAGGTATCAAATTTGAGCCCTTTAATTTAATTTTTATTTGTTAAAACTTTTTATTCTATATAATTTCTTCTAACAAAATCATCATATATCCATTCTGGTCCATAATCAAATACATTTATCAATTCTCCAATAAGTTCATCTTTTGACATTTTACTCAAATACTCAATAACTTTGTCATACAATTTATCTTGATATTCCTCATATTCCTCTTGTAATTTCCTCTGTTCTTCTTCAAATCTAACTGCTTCATCTGGAAAAGCCTTAAAGTACGTTGCAACTATATGTTTACAAATAATTCTTTTATCTTTAGCAAATGGACAATCGCAAGATGATTTTCTAGGGTGCTCAATATTTAAATATACGTTATAATTATTACTTCCTTTTACAATACTTGAATACTCATTTTCATTTATCTTTTTAAATTTGATTACTTGTTTATTTGTATAATAATCCAAACCTCTCCAACATGAATTACCGCTTGCTAGTGATATTATTCCCATGTTATTGTACCTCACTTTTCAAAGGTATCGACTTTGACACCTTTAATTGTTATTATTTTCAGTTTCTTCCATCAATAAATCAAAATCTGATTTATACATCTTGTCCTGTTTTACTCTATACTTTTCAAATTCTGTTAAAGCCTTATCGCATGCAATTTCGTGTGATATCTTACCTGCATCTTTTAATATATCTCTATTGTCAAGTAATAAATACTTATCTAATAAACCACTCCAATCTTTCATTGTCATTGGAATATTTCTTCTTGCTCTTGATTCTGCCAAATCTAAAAATGATGAAACAATTAACTCTAATCCTTCTATCTCTGATTTTGATAAATAATTTTTTGCAATTACTACATCTGTTTCTAATATTTTGCCATTTGGAGAATTCTTCCAAGAAGTAAGTCCCATATGTTTTTTTTGGGAGTCTGCTCTATTATATATAATTTCTGCAGCTGTATTATGAGAAACTGCATAATGCATTTTATTTTGAACTTGCTTAAAAAATTTAATTGTAATTGGAGATTTTCTATCATAATCTATACTTGTTGCATATATGTCTGTAATTTTTTGATAAAATCTTCTTTCTGACAATCTTATTTCTCTAATTTCAGCAAGTAAAGATTCAAAATAATCTTCATCGAAAAAAATTCCATTTTCCATTCTTTTTTTATCAATTATATAACCTTTTTTTGCAAATTCCTTAAGAACATTTATGCTCCATCTTCTAAATTGAATTGCATTATCTGAATTCACTCTAAATCCAATAGAAATAGCTGCATCAAGATTATAATAATTAGTATTATACTTTTTATTATCATTAGCAGTTGTCAAATATTTTTTGACAACTGAATTCTCTTCTAATTCAAGAGTATTAAATATATTTTTCAAATGATAACTAACATCTTGTTTACTGGTATCGAATAGATCAGCAATTGCTTTTTGTGTTAACCATAAATCTCCATCTTCAAATCTTACTTCAATGCCCTTTTCTCCTTTTTGTCTTTCAAAAATTAGAAATTCAGCACTACTACTTCTAATAATTAAATCTTTCGCCAATTTTATCATCTCCTTTCTACTTTAAATATGTAAAAACTTATTTTAAAGAAATGCTTATTTTAAAAGGTTTTCGAGGATTTTTCCAAAAATCATGCTTTACCAGTTTATATTTGTTTTACCTACATTTTCATTGCTCACTATTCTCATCCTCTCTCAATTCAATATTATTTTTAATTAAAACACTCTCTAATGTTTCATTTTCATTTATAATATATAATTTTTCATAATTTCTTTGTAGAGAATCTTTATAATATGGTATAAATACTTCTTTCAGTCTTTTAATAAAATTCTCATTGTTTCCTCTAGCAATACATTTTTTCCTTACTTCTTCCCAATTATTAATATTAGGATATGCAATACTATATTTGATATTATTTTTATCAAAATAATTGAAATGTTCTGGTTTCAATTGAACTAAAACCACATCATATTTTTTTACAACTTCATTAATCGCTTTATAATAATTATCTGGCCATTCTTTATTTATCTCTCTATTTATGCCTTTTATTGCTTCAACAGATATATTCGTGTTAATATTATTATATTTATAATTACTTGACTCTAAATCTATTACATTACTATACTTTTTACCTAAAAAACTTTTTCCACAAGTTGCAAATCCAGCAATTATTATTCCTTTTGGCATTAGTTCTCCCCTCCTTTTTATAATCTTTTATTTAATATAATGTTTTCTTATTTGTAACTTATCATATTCTATTTTTAAGCATTCTATATTTCTTCTTTTTTTCTCAACTATACACATATTTCATTATCATATCTAAATTATAATGGTCAATATTTCATTTAAGTCTCTATTATACTTATAATCTTCATGAAATAATTTATTCAAGCTACTTTCTTGCCAAATATAATGTTCTCCTAAATTATTCCACTTTTCAATATACTCTTCTATTATCTTTTTATTAGGACTGGAAATTTCTAACATGATTTTTTTCCTCAAAATTTCTTATATTTGTTTATATAATTTTTTGTATTATATCATAAAAGCAAATGACTATCAAATAATCATTTGCTTTCAATAAATTATATTTTTATAATGTTCTATAATTATTCTTATCTGCTCTTTCATCTAATTTTCTATCATAATTTTCATTTTTATAAAACCAATCCGTTTTTTTGTCTACTGGGTGTGCTTTCCTATTTTTATCTGCTAACAAATCAAATAAAACTGCTATTGGTATTATCATTCCAATAAAAGATATAATCATATTCAAATATGTCATTACAGATAAAGTTTCTCCTCCAAGAATAAGAGTTATATTATTATATAAATCAACTCCAAAATACATTCCATATGATAGTAGATATATTAATGCTCCTACCATCTTTCTTTTTATTACCAGCAACATAGATAATAAAGTTACAAATAATAATATAATCTCTAGATTCATATTTAAAGGTACTATACCTCCAAAATCAATCCCTAAATTGTATGTAATTGCAACAATTATTCTAAACGCCCAAAACATAGCCATAAACATAACTAATAAATATGTAGAAAGATTTTTCATTATATTCTCTCCTTTTATATATATTTTTTAAGGCGAGCAATGCTCGCCCTTTTTAGTATAATTAATCTTCATCAACAAAGTTAAATTCATCTTTGAATTTATCTTTAAATATTTCAAATACTTTGTTTAATGTATCTTCATCTTCAACACTAACATAAGATTCTTCTTCAGAATCTTCATCAGTATCTTCAACTTTTAGTATTACTACTTCTCCTTCATCTTCTTCTCCTTCTTCTGTAACAGGTAATAATACTACATATTCTTCATCATCTAATTCTACTAAATCTAAAAATTCAAATTTAACTTCTTCTCCATTTTCATCATTTAATATTATTACATTGTCTAATTCCTCATTCATTTCGTTTAAATCTTCATCCATAATTTTTCTCCCTTCAATATTTATAAATTAATTTAAAAAATTAAAATCTCTAATAATAATATATTATTTATATTATTTTTGCAATGTATTTTTTATTTTATTTATATACATCTCTAATATATATACTGCAGATATAGTATCTACTATATTTCTTTTTTTATTCTTATTCACATCTAAAAAATTCATTGTTTTATGAGCAGCAACAGTTGTTAATCTTTCATCAATTGTTTCAATTTTTAAAGTATTATATTTACATTTCAATTTATGAATAAATTTCTCTGTTATTTCAACTCTTTCTGATTTTGTTCCATTCATGTTATATGGCATCCCAATAACAATTGTGTCAATTTCATATTCATTTAAAATTTCATCTAATCTTTTTAATAATACTCTATCAGAACCATTACAATAAATAGTTTCTAATCCTTGTGCAGTAATATTTAAACTATCTGTAATTGCTATTCCAGTTCTTGCTTGTCCATAATCAATTCCTAATATTCTCATATTATTTTTCTTCTAATCCTATATAAAATTTAACCATCTTTTCTAACAATTCATCTCTTTCAATTTGTCTTATTTTATTTCTTGCATCATTATGACTTGTTATATATGTTGGATCTCCTGATAAAATATATCCAACAATTTGATTTATTGGATTATAACCTTTCTCCACTAATGCTTGATATACTTCTTTTAATATTTCCTTTGCTCTAATATCTTTTGCTGCTTCAAAATCGAAATTCATTGTTTTATCAAAATCCATAATATAACCTCCTATATATTATTTATATCACTTTCTTGTTCATTTGCAGTATCTAAGTATTCTTCTAATTTTTTAAGAACCTCTTCTAAACCTGTGCCTTTATAATATGAAGATATTACAAAGTTTAATTTTGGTATAGCTACTTCTTGTATTTTGTTTGTTTTTACTTTTTTTCCTATCTTAATTTCAGAATCTAAATACTCTTCTTTTATATTTTCTTCTGATATATCTAATGATATTTGTAATTTTTCAATATTTGACTTCAGTTCATTTAAGAATTCTGCTACACTTTCATTTTCTACTCCAGAAAATGCAATAACAAATTTTGGTCCCATATATCTAACAAACACATAATTTTCAGATATGTTTTTCTTTATGTAACTACAAACTTGAGAAATAACTTGGTTTCCTAATTCTCTAGAATATTGCCTATTTATTTTTTCTAAATTTATTATCCTAAACATACAAATTGTTGAAATTGTAAATTTATCTATTATTTTTTTTCCTTCACCATAAAGATACTCTTCTGAATATAATCCTGAAAAAAAATCTTTTCTGACTATATTTTCTAAAGTTTGTTGGTGAACTACAGTTTTTAATACTGAAACTATATTATCTTTTACAACTTCAAATATAGTAGTATCTACATTATCAAAATCATGTGGCTTTCCACTTTCTATTATCCAATATCCTATATATACATTATCTATATATAATGGAAAAAATATTGCAGATTTTGCTCTTCCGAATTCCATTTGTTGATATGGTAATCTTTCATTTTCATCATTTACAGTAACATATTTAGGTGTTGCAGTAGATATACTATCTTTAAACATTGAAACTTCATGTAATTTCTTTAGTGCTTCCCAATGTTTTTCATCAACATTTGATGCTTTTATCACATATTCTGATCCATCAAAAACAACAATAGTAGAATATTTTATTTCATATTTTTCTATCAATATATTATTTATTTTTTGTATTTTTTCATCAACTGTTGAATATTCTCCAATAGTATTCATGAAATCTTGTAATACATTCAAATTAGTTATTCTTTGATTTATATTATTAAATGTTTGTATTTTTTTATGTATAGACATATTATATAAAATAAGTACAATTATTACAACAACTAATATTGCTACTATTGATATGACCAAGTTTATCCCTCCTATTCTAATAATTTTGTTTCATTTGATTTAATGTATTATTCATACTTGCTGAAAATCCATCATTGTATTGTGATTTTTTAGGTTTATATGTTCCTTTTCCAGAAACTAATGGATATATCATATTGCTAAGTTGATTTAAACTTTGCATAAAGTTTTTGCTATAACCCTTTAAAGAAACATCGCAATTTATAAGTGCTTCTAAATATTTTATATAGACATCTTCGTCAAAAGGTATTACTGCATATTTTATTAAATTTCTATCAAATAATTCTGTCATAAATGACATTGCAGGATCATTATAAAATGCCATTCCTCCAATTATTGCTTTTTCTGTTATGCTTCTTACTTTAGTATATTTGTTTATAACAATTTTTAATTTATTTTCATTTAATATATTTTTAGCTTTTAATCCTCTTAAAAACGCTGTCAATGGTTGTATTGTTAAAACATCCATAGATTGTACTAAATATATTTCCTGTACTTGTGAAAAGTATTCATCTGGTGTAGAAAAGTCACAATCAATTAACACTACAGAATGATTTTTAACTAAAGTTTCTAATATAGGTCCTGAATTTTTTATAGATTCTTTTTCATCTGGTAATGATGTATATACTGTTAAATTCCTATTTACTTTTATTCCTTCAGGTCTTCCTTGTATTAAATTATCTAAGCTAGAAAATGCAACTTTTCTTAAATCTTCTTCATTTTTTGTATATATATAATATGAATTTCTATTTTGAGTTGTATCTAAAATTGCTGTATTTATTCCTTTTGAAGATAAAACCTCAGCAATATTATTTACTATAAATGATGTTCCATTCTTTGAAGTTCCAACAAATGAAACCACCTTTTTATCTCCTGTTAATAAAGAACTTATATTATTTTCTGTTATATAATTATTGCTTTGAATATTACTTATTTCTGCTTTATTATTGTAAGTATCATAGTTATTTTCATTTCTTGTTTCATTATTAAAATCATTTGATGAATTTGTAGTACTATTTGGAGTATATAATCCAAAATTATCAAAATCATCTTCATCATCAAATCCTGGTAATGTAGGTGCTTGTCTACTTTCAGTTTGCTTAAGTGTTTGATCATATTCTTCAAGTCCTGGTAATGTTGTATAATTTTCTTCTATATCACTTACTTTATTTAGATTATTATTAACTATTTGATCATCCATTCCTGGTAATATGAAATCATCATCAAATGAATCTTCAAGTCCTGGTAATATAGCTTCATTTTTATTGCTTGATTTTTCTTCAAGTCCTGGTAATATAAAATCTTCTTCTTGAACTACTGGTTGCACTTTTCTAGGTCTTCCTCTTCCCCTTTTTGGTTGTTCTATAACTTGCTCTTGAGCAACTTCTTGTTGTACTTTTCTAGGTCTTCCCCTTCCTCTTTTTGGTTGCATTGTAACTTGCTCTTCTTGTACAATATTTTCTACATTAGGATTAACTATATTTTCTATATCTTCAAACTCATTTACTGATTGTGGATTTACTACTTCTTGAGTTTCTTTAAAGTCTGCAAAATCATTTAAATCTTCAAATTGATCTTCATTTATACTAGCATTTAATTCTTCTATTTTAGGTTCTTCTTGAGATTTTTTTGCTAATTTTTTTACTTTATCTTTATTTATTGCTGATGGTATTACTACTGGTTTTGTTAAAGAATCCTTAGAAGATTTTAGTAATTTTTCACTAGGACCATTTGAAGTTGCTTTTTTTGTTTTTTGCCCATTTCTTAAATTATCCGAAACAGCACTATTAAATGACATTATTTTTTGATATTTTGGTGACCTTTCTTCTAATACTGCTCTTACATTTAAAGGTAAAAATTTACTAATTATTCTTAATTGATTATCATTATATTGAGCTGCTATATTATCAAAGCTTTCTATGTATTTATTCTCATCTTTTCCAAGTCTTTTATAATGTGCTAAAATATTTTGTATTTCTATTTCACTTACATCATTTTCGTTTTCAGCTTGATATCCAACTTCTTCAGAATCAATTTTATAATATGATTTAGCTTCTTTTTTCAATCTTGGTTTTTGTATTAATCTACAAACTTCATCTATACTTCTGTCTGTACCTATTATTGCATTATATATTCCTATTCCGAATAATTTTATCAAAATGCTATCTGATTTATTTCTCCTTTCAGAGCATATTAAAATTATTGGAATATCTTCACCTCGCGCATTTGTTGCTTCATCACTAATACTATCTAATCTATCAAATATAAATTTATCCATTTGCTCATAACTAGTATTCGTAAATTGTTCTAAATCTTCACTTATAACTATTCTGTCATAACTTTTATCTTTTTGTATCTCTTTTTGTATTGCATTAAAATAATAAACATTTTTATAAGAAATTATCTCTTTATATTCTTTTTGATATTTCTTCACAATTGCTTCAGAAATACTTTCATTATTTACTGCAAATAAAACTTTCATTTGTTATCCCCTCCCAAATTTAACTATTATTGCAAAAGCAAGTGGTAGTATTTGGCATATTATCAGTAATGTAATAAATGTAACCATCATTACCAATCCCTTTTCTTTTGTATCTAGTTTTCTTATACCAATAACATATTGATATATTGCACTTATTGCTATTCCTAAAAAACATAATGGTATACTATATATTCTTATCTGATTTAAAATATATGCAGTAAATCCATAAGCATCAGATCCATATTTCTCTTTATAGTCTTCTAATGATTTTGCTGCACTTTCCTTTATCTCAATTAATTTACCAGTTGATTCATCATTTAAAATAGTATCATTTGCTGCATACACTTTACTACTAATTACAAACATTCCTAGTATAATCATAATAATTAATACGAATATTGTTGCTTTTTTCATTTATTTAGCTCCTTTCAATAATTATAGCCTTTATTATTTGCTTACTCTTTTTATACCTATATATCATACAATACAATTAAAAAAATAGCAAGAAAAAAGGAAATTTTTTTAAAATTTCCTAATATATTTTTTATTATAACTTATTATATAAATATTTCATATGTGTATATACACCATTTGCCCAATTTTTATCTGTTGCATATCTTTTATTTATTCCAGACAATGTACTACCGCTATAATATTTTCCACTTGCTATTTCGCCATTATATATTTTGGTTCCTGCTGGATTTAAGTAATATTTAACAAAAACACGTGCAATCAAATCTATACTTTCAGAATAATTTGAAAATGTATATGCTCCATTATATGGATTAGAGTCATATGCTCCGTAGCCAAATAAATTTTTTTTGTTATTTGCGATCTTTGAAGTGCCCCAATTGCTTTCGTGAATTCCAACAGATGCTATAAAAACTCCATTTACATTGTATTGTTTTTCTATATAGTAAAAATACTCTGCATTATTAGAAAATACACTATTTTTATCTTTTGAATCTGTTAATACTTTCTTAAATTGTTCTAAAGTAAATCCACTTGGTGTATTTAAATTCATATTAAAACTAAGTTTAGCTAGTGCCTGTGATTTTGTTATTCCTCCATAATTTTTCTCAATATCTTGACCAGAATAATTAGGATTTATATATGTTAGAGAATCCTGAGCAACCCATCCAATTATTCCATTGGCTGAAATCTTATACATATTTTCTTCTATTTGAAGAAGCTTTACTTCAGTATCTTTTAAAATAGTTCCTATTTTTTCACTTTCAACAGAATTATCTAGTTTTATTGATAATCTATCTGAAGTAACATATAATTTATCTCCAAGCTTAATTTTATAATTACTTGTATAATTTGCAATTCCTATTTCAACAATTTTATCTACTGCAGATTTTGTTATAGTAGAATTAATCTGTTCTTCTTTAATTAATTCATTATTATAATAAGTTTTTCTTGTATAAATTTTTTGCAATCCGCTTCTTCCTTCCTGCACTACTTGTATAGTACCTTTGGGAAGATCCTTATTATTTTGATATTTTGTTATATATTCTAATTCTGTTTCTTCTACTACAATTTCTTCCCTTGTAGTATTTTTTGTATTTATTTGAATTAATTTATTAACATCTACTAGTTTTGCTTTACTTATTGTAAAATTATGATCTATATCTTCATTTGAAACCTTTATTATCCCTTTATTTGAAAATATATAATACATCACAAAAAGTATTATAGATATAATAATAAAAATAATAATAATAAAAGTATTTCTAATATTTTTATTTTTTTCTTTTGTCTTCATTTTCACCACCTAAATTAATTTTAATATTAGTGTCACATTTTGTCAATTTAAAATTATTGGAATTTTCTTTTTTCTATTGCTTTAATTTTAATTTTATACTATTATTTATCTATAATAAATAACTTTGGGAGGAATATATGCTTAAAAAAAAGATACTTTTAATTTCAATACTAATATTTTCTATTTTTATATTAGTATTTTTAACAGATATTGTATATAGTGCATATATAAATAAAACAAGTTTAGAAAATAGTATATCTAAAATTAATAAAAATAATGATAATGAAATTTTTAAAATTAATAAAATCGTTTTTTTTAGTAGTTGTAATGCTGACACTACTATTAATAATTCAAGCTATACAATTACCAACTTATTTCAATATACAGATATAGCTATATATATAAATAACTCTTCAGATAATTTTACTAATTTATCTGAAGAAAATACTTTAAAATCTGTATACATTGACAATATTAATTTTAATAATCTACCACAAATAGGCAGTCCATCTTTGTATTATAAAAATATTAATTTATTTTCTAAAGGAATTAATTTAAATGAAAATAAAATAACTGATAAATTATTTTTTGATGTTACATCTGAAGACGATATAGATTATAATGAACCAATTTTATTTAATAATTGTGCAAATCCAATTACATTAAGTTATATTAATAGTAATATAAAAAATAATTACATACTTTCTGATTTTTCTACTCCTATAACATATGATGGCTCACTTCTTCAGAAAAGTAATATATTATTAAATTCAATTGATTGTAATATAAGTTTTGATATATATATAACAAATAATTTAAATCAACAATTTAAATGTCCAATATATATTAATATTCCTTTAGATAATAATAATTTTTCAATATATGATGGAAGTTTTACATTAATTGACAACACTAATTATATATTTTATAGATATAAATAAGAAAGGAAATATTTCTAATGAAAAATAATATACCAATATGTGAAAAGCTTAAGAAAAAATATCATAAAACAGATGAAATTACTAATTTTAAAGATATGCTATATAGATCAGCAAATCTTTATAAATCAAGAACTGCATTTAAATTAAAAGATGATCAAGGGAAAATTTATAATGTAACTTATGAAGAATTTAAAAATGATGTAGTTAATTTAGGTACTGCTTTAATTTCAAAAGGTCTTAAAGATAAACGTATTTGCGTTATAGGAAAAAATAGTTACAAATGGGCTGTAAGTTATTTAGCCGCAAGTATTGTCGGAATTGTTGTTCCAATAGATAAAGAGTTACATTCTGATGATATTATAAATTTTATGACTATTGCAGAATATTCAGCAATATTAGGTGATAATAAAATTTTAACTAAACTTATTGAACATAAAAGTTTAAATAAGAAAGAATTATTTATTGGATTTGAAAAAAATGATACAAATCAAGATATATTAGATTATGATAATTTTAAAGATATTGGGAAAAATTTAGTTGAAAATGGAAATTTAGAATTTGAAAATATCACAATAGACCCAGATGAAATGAAAATACTATTATTTACTTCTGGAACTACTGGAAAAGCTAAAGGAGTATGTTTATCACAAAGAAATATATGTTCAAATATATTATCAATATTCGGAATAGTATATGTTAGAAAAAGTGATAGTGTGCTTTCAATACTTCCTCTTCACCATACATATGAATGTACTATAGGATTTTTATTACTTATTTATAGTGGAGCAAGTATTGCATATTGTGAAGGACTAAAACATATTAGTAAAAATATAAATGAATATCATCCAACTGTTGTACTTTGCGTTCCACTACTTCTTGAAAATGTTCATAAGAAAATAGAAAAAGCAATTAATTCATCTTTACCTAAAAAATATCAAAGTGAAAATGGGCTAAATATCAATAAATTACCATTTATTATTAAGCATATTGTAAAATCAAAAGTTAAAAACTCCCTAGGTGGTGCACTTAGAATGTTTATTGTAGGTGCTGCTGCAGCAAATCCAAATATAGTAAATGATTTTGATAATTTAGGGCTTCGTACGCTTCAAGGATATGGCCTAACAGAATGTTCTCCACTTGTTGCTGGAAATACTGATCTATTTTCAAAAGATGATTCATGTGGGCTTCCTATTCCAAATGTAGAGTACAAAATAGATAATCCAAATCAAGAAGGAGTTGGAGAAATTATTGTTAAAGGTCCAAATGTTATGCTTGGATACTATAATGATAAAGAAGAAACTGACAAAGTTTTAATAGATGATTGGTTCCATACTGGAGATTTAGGCAAGATTGATAAAGATGGATATTTATATATTACAGGAAGATGTAAAAGTGTTATAGTAACTAAAAATGGGAAAAATATTTATCCTGAAGAAGTTGAATACTATCTAAATGATAATCCTCTAATCTCAGAATCATTAGTTTTAGGTATAAAACACGAAGATGATGACGAAACATATATTAATGCTCAAATATTTCCTAATATAGAAGCTATTACTGAATACTTAAAAGGTACTGTTCCATCAAAAGAAGAAATTAAAAAAATAATTTCTGATATTGTTAAAAGTGTTAATAAAAAACTTCCAAATTACAAACATATTAAAAGTTTTGGAATTAGGGATGAAGAATTTGAAAAAACAACTACTAAAAAAATTAAACGTTTTGGTAACAATATGAAAATAAATAATAAATAAACAAATCCCCCCTTAAACCTTAAAGGGGGGATCTGTTTTAAAATCTTAAAGCTACTCGCATTTCCTCATCATTCTCAGAGATAACATCAAACCATCCTATGATATGTTCAAAAACATCTTCTTGTGCAAATATTTTATTATTCCTTGCAGTAAAGTCACGATTAAACATATCTGTAATATCTGCTTCATCTTCTCCTTTTTCTAATGATTCAAGTAAAGAGTTGATAAAGAAAGCTGCCAGTAAGTACTTCCATTCTGCATGTTTTATTTCTCTCCAAGCATATACTAATCCAAAAACAGAAACTCGATTTTCACATTGTTTTGGATTTACCAATGTAACTTTTTTGTGAGGTTTTATTTTCCAACCAAAATCGTTACTCTTTAATACAAATTCTGCTAAATTTAGGCCATAGTCATGGACTACTGGTATCACCTTTGGTTCCTCTGCACTCTCTTTTTCTACCGGAAACGCTATTGTTCCATTCTTGTTTTTAAATATTGAATCCAATATTTTCATTAGAATTTCCTCCTAAAAATTTTTTTTTATACATGTCACCACCCTAAGGTGAAAAAGTGGGGAATCTATATAAAATAAGACAAAATCTTATAAATATTATTATACTATATTTTACATAAAATTGCAAATATGTGAATATAATTCAGCATCATTTATAGCATTTATAAGTTATTAATAGTTGTATTATCTAATATTTATGTTACTTGGCATGATGTGTTTTTACATCTTTCCCCAAAAAATATAAATTACAATATTTCTGTTTTAAAATTCAAAAGAAGTTTCTAGTTAAAATATAATTAGAAACTCCTTTATTTTTAATATTATTATACAAAATAAAAAAGCCTATATGGCTTTTTTTGGTGGCTTCAAGTGGAATCGAACCACTGACACGGGGATTTTCAGTCCCCTGCTCTACCAACTGAGCTATGAAGCCATAAATAAAAAAAATGGCGACCTGGAACGGGCTCGAACCGTCGACCTCTAGCGTGACAG
>CAZSMG010000033.1:0-14483 GCA_964608075.1 uncultured Clostridium sp.
TCTATTATCTTGTTTTTTACTTTTCATATTTTATTTTTCCTTTCTTGATATGTGATGTTAAAAATAATATATCACAAATAAGATTAAAAATGCAATAGATATGAAAAAAGACCATTAATTTGGTCTTAATCTTCATACCATTCAATTATATCTTCTAGTTTTTTTCTAGGTCTCATTTTAGGAAATTGATTTGCATAACCAAGAGCTAAAGCACAATTGAGTTCCATGTCTTCATGTCCTAACATTTTTGCAACATCTTCTGCAACATACACAGTATCTCTAATCCATAAAGAGCCAATACCTAAATCAGTTGCTCTTAAACACATATTTTCTACACATGCACCAATAGATAAATTATCTCCTACAATCCAATTATCATTTTTTTCTCTAAATACTAAAACTAATATTGGAGCTTGTTTTATTACATTTGCTGTAGGATTAACACTACTTTTATGTCCTAAAAGTTTTCTTTCATTAGTTTCATCAGTATTTATTGTATAATTAGTCATCATATCTGCAATCTTATCTTTTGTTTTGCTTTGTACTATAACAAAATACCAAGGTTGTCTATTTTTTGCAGATGGAGCAAGTCTTCCACAATTTAAAATATCTTCTACAATTTCTTTTTTTATTTCTTCTTTAGTAAATCCTCTTATACTTCTTCTTTCTTCTATAGCTTTTAACGTTTCCATAGTTCCTCCTATTTCTTACAACTTTCTATAAAACTCTTGAATATATTATTCATGTTTTTATCTATTTTATATAAACTTTCGGGGTGGAACCTAACACCAATATAGAATTTTTTGTTTTTTGCTTCTACAATATCTGCATAACCATCTTCACAAAATCCTACTTTATCTAATAGTGGGCAGTTCTCAATTGTTCTTTTATGTCTTGAATTAACTCTAATCTCATCTGTTTTAACAATATCATAAAACTTTGATGATTTATCAATATGTACACTATGAACATAGTCCTCATTAGGTTGATTATGTTTTTCTGGATTTGGTATTTTGGAAGTAGTTCCTCCAAGTCCTCTAACAACACTATTTTGCCCTGCACATATGCCTAAACATGGAATATCATTATCATAACAATATTTTGCAATAAATGGCTCAAATGCTTCATTTGCATTTCCACCTTGTAAAATAATTCCATCACATAATTTTATTTGGTTAATTATATCTTCTTTATTTATCAATTCGTTATAATCTAACCAGTTATCTCCTGCACATTGCATTTCTTCATTAGGGGAGATTATACCAATAGCAATTGCACCATTATCAAATACTGCTTGTTTTACTTCGTTTCTAATACGAGAATCTGCACGTTTTTCATTTTCAGCTCCATCTCTATATTTAGTTACTATACCTATTATTATTTTATTCATCTATTTTCAACTCCCTTAACGAATATCTATAATAATCTTCATAACCATTTTTAATAAGTTTAAATCCATGATTATTATAGATTTGATTTAATTTATCATTGTTCTTTAAACAATCTAGTCTTAAATAACCCATATTATTATTTTTAGTTATATCTTTGCAAATTTCAAAAACTAATTCTCCAATATTTTTATAACCTACTTTGGTTACAAGTTTATAAATATAATAGGCTTTAGCCTTTTCATCATTCCAATATTTACTATCAGTAGACAATTCAAATCCTGCAATTATTTCGTTATTTTCCTTTAATATAAAATAATTTGAATTATTTATCACATCAATAAATTCATCTTTAGGGTGGTGTTCCAAATATTTGCTCCATTGTTTTATTTCTTTTTCTTTGAACCATTTCATTCTTTCTTTATATAGTTCTAATATGTTATCTAAATCATTTATACATGCTTTTTCAAAAGATAGTTCTTTATCTCTTAATGTTTCATTTATTATTTCACTTAATTCGTAATTCATTTATATCTCCTTTTATTATCTTAATTTTTTATATCAATTTTGATAAATAATTTTAGATCACAATGTAATTGTTCTAAAATTTACTTTTTCCTAGTTTTAATATTATATTTATAATAATGTTCCTGTATATATTCTTTACTCAAAAGATTATTAAGTTTCTCTAAATTTTCAATAGTTGGGTTAGAACTAACCATTTTAAAAAGATTTTTATATCTAACTTTAAATTTTTCTATTAAATTGTAGTTATCACAATAATTATTTAAATATGTTAATATATATTCTTTTCGTTTTTTTAGTTTCTTTATATATGTTGCTTGAGCAGAGCCACAATCTCTATTTTCATAACCTTTTAATTTACTTTTTCTTTTACAATATACAGCATTTCTTTTTTTCGTTGCGAAATAGTTTTTACAATGTGGGCATCTTAAAAATCTATACTTATTGGCTACTAAATAATGTAATATGCTATATAATATTCCACTTACAGAAAAGCAAGTATATGTATATACAAAATCATTATCAAATTTTATTTGTTGTTCTATGCTAGTATCAAGCTGTTTTACCATTTTATTATAATCATTTTTTATACTTTCTTTAGAACTAGTATTAAATTTATTATAAAGGTCATCTAGTTCCTTTTTCTTTTCTTCTGATATTTCTTCATCAGAGTTTTTATATTCTTCCATAATATCTAATGTTTCATCTTTTAAGACTTCATATATATTTTTAATTCTTTCTGCTTGTTCATCTGTTAAATTTTTATGAAATCTTCCATTAAATTCTTTGAATTTTGAAATTTCAATATTTTTATTTGATATTTGACAATCAACTTCCATTTTATAAATTACTTTTATTTTTTCTAAATCTTCAATAGATAATCTTTTTTTCCCTTTTATTATTTTTATAAGTTTTTCTCTAAAATTCCAATATTGAGCATCATCATAAACATATAAATCTATGCCAAAAGATTTTTCATATTTGTAGTATTCAATATCGAGAGTATCATTTTCTATTTTTAATATTTTATTTGCATCTACTAAATCACATAAAATTAATTCAGGATTAAAATTAGCTGATTGAACTTCTTTACTATTGTCTAATATCTGCAGTTTTCCATCAATATTATCGTTTTTATTAGTAATTGTAATAACATATTTATACATGCTAACTCCTATTTTTTTATTAAAACTAAATTAAATATATAAAAATTATAACATTTCAAATACTACAAGTCAATTTTTGCAGTTCAAAAAAGGTGGCATGTTTTAAATGTTTTTTTGATAAAAAAGCTCCACTATCGCAGTTTTTTTTTAAAATATAAAATGGTCTTGTAATTAATTTGCTTGTGCAATTGTTACAGCATTATTGATTACCTTATTAAACAGGAAGGAGGAAGTAGCTATGAATATTCCAGCAACTTTAGAAGAACGTATCAGCAAAAATGGAAATCCATATTTCTGCATCGTAGTTAAAATAACTGATGAAGTAGAAAAATTGGTATTCCTAGATAAAGCTGAAATTGAATTAATTCGTTTGACTTATGGCAACAAGCAAAAAATCAAGCTAAATTCAAACGATTAAAAAATCATGGTAATTAGGAGGGCTGTGTCGTAAGACACAAGCCCGACCTAAAAGCCATAGCTTTAGTATTACCTATGGCGATGTAGAATGTAGAAGGAGGTTTTAAAATGATTGCAAATAGCCAATCTAGGAAATGGAATATAGAATTAAATTCAGTAGATAAATTTGGATTAACTGATGAAGTTATACTTGAAAAAGTAAAACAATTAGCATCTGTTCAGTATTTTTGTTTATCTAATTTAGAAAAAACTAAAGCAAATAATATTCTACATAAGCATTTATACATATATAGCCCTAGTCCAATATACTTTAATAGACTTAAGACCTTATTCCCTACAGCACACATCGAAAAAGCCTATGGTAGTTCGCTAGAGAACAGGGCATATTGCGAGAAATCAGGGAAATGGTCTAATGAAGAAAATAAAGATAAATTGGAAAGTGTACAAGATAATAGTTTCTATGAGGAGGGCAAAATTCCTGAAACAGAACAGCAAGAAAATAATCCACTTGAAAGACAAATTTTAGAGGATTTAAAAAATGGATTATCTGTTCAAGATGTTATAGAAAAAAATCCAAAATTATGGCATAAGAAGAAACAACTAGATGATATAGCTTATATGTATTTAGTAGATAAGTATTCAAGTGAATGTAGAGATAATTTGGTTGTAACCTTTATTACAGCCCCATCAAATACAGGAAAAACAACTTTTGTTTATAATTTAATGGGCGATGCTAAAAAAGTATTTAGAATGCATAATTATAGAGTTAAACATGCACTTTTTGATGGTTATGATAGCTTAAATCATTCTTGTATTCTAATAGATGAGTTCCTAGGAAGTAGCCAAATTGAACTAACTGATTTAAACATATATCTAGATAAATTTCCCATCACTCAAGCCCCAGCCAGATTTCAAAATAAGCTCATTACAGCAAAGTATATATTCATTTGCAGTAATTTAGATTTCTCAAAAATTTATGAGTATGAGCGAATTTATGAGCCATCTGTATATGCAGGGTTTGAAAGAAGAGTGCATAATATTTGGAAATTCCAACGTGATAAAGATAGCAATATATTAAAAATAATAAAAATTAAACATACAAAAGATATAGATATCATGCAAGACATGGAAAATATAGAATTTATTGAAAGTGAGGATTTTAAAAATGAATAATAAAATAAATGATAAAGAAATAGAAAAGGTTTTAAGGACAGCTGAACGTTATATGAAACAAGAGAATTATATAGGTGCAATGTTATATTATAGTGATGTATTTAGATTTAATCAAAAAGAATATTATCATAAGGCTTATTTTGGATTATATTTAGCTTGGTGGAATTCATGCAGGTACAATAATAAATGGGACACTTTTATAGATAAGTTTTTTAAAAATGCAATACTAAATGCACCTTTAGACATACAAGAAGAATATCATAAAATTTATAATGAAAATAATAAAATATTTCATAAGGAGGATTTATAAAATGAATAACAATAATCAAAAAATAAAACAAGAAACAACACAAAATAACAATAATAAAAGAAACACTTTAAAATTAACTAGAATAGGTATAGAAAAAATAATAAATAATAGATGGCTACTTATTATTCCAACTATTTATACAATTATAGCATCTATCTGTTGGAAGTATAGAAATTACATATATAAAATTATACCATTTGATACTAACTTTAAATTTTTCTACATTGAAGATTTAATCATTAAAGCAATAATAGGAATTTTCCTATTTCTAATATTATGGTTTATTATAGTTACGATTGGTACTATTGGAACAGGCAAATACGATGAAGATTTTGAGGAACAGGGATTTGTTAATAAAAAAGGATTACCACCTGATAGAATAAGTGAGAAAAATAATAGTAAGGAAATAGAACATAGTGTAAAATGGGATTTTCTTGCTAGTAATATTCCAATAAATACATGGAAAGATAATATTCTAAAAGTTGAACAAGTGCTTGATGCTTATATCAATTATATGGAATATTCAAAACTTACTAAAAAGCATGTAATTATAAAAGGTGTTCCTACTAAATATTATAAACCTGCTATATTAACTACAAGAGATAACTTCTTATGTGATAGCTTAAATGCTGTTTTTGTAGGACAAACAGGTTCAGGCAAGAGCTATGCTATTTTATCATTTATGGGAAAAATAGCCCTACATAATCCATCTAATACTTGTACTTATCTCTGCGACCCAAAAGGCGATGAACAAAATTTTATGCAATTTGAGGGTAGCCCTCATTATTATCTAGGCATTGAAAAATCTGTTGATGGAATAAATAAATTCTATGATGAATTTGTTTATAGACGTGATAGCAGAGATAAAGAACGTAAAAAACAACTAGCTTATCTTGTAGTAGATGAATATAGTATGCTTTTATCTAGTATTGATGATGCTAGAGCTAAAGAAGTAAAACGAAAAATTGGCGAAATGCTACGAGCAGGAAGAAGTTTATCATGTAGGGTCATTATTGGACTTCAAAATGCTTATAGTGAGTTCTTTGATAAGTCACGTGATAACCTAGTTACACGTATTGCACTATCAACCATAAGTAAAGAAGAACAAGGCATGATGTTCTCAAAATATAAGGAAAAAATGATTAAAGAATGTGGTCAGGGAGAGGGCTATATCTACAGAAGTGGTATAGGTCTAGAAGAATTATTTGTTTCTAAAATTGAAAATATGGAAGAAGTAAATTCAGTAATAAAAAAATCTTTATCTAATGAATTTGGAAGTTATTAAAATAGTACAAGTTAATTAAACATTTTATTGTATTGTTTGAATAAACTTTAAGTAAGGAGGTTGTATGAAAGTTTTTGTAAATCTTCCAGAGCTAGAAGAAGATAAAGAAGAACTTGAAAATAGAGTTGCAAACTTTCATGCAACTTTATTGATAGAAAAAATTAAAGGATTAAATATTAGTGATGCATCTAAAAAGAAAATCCTAGATTTAATTTTAAAAGATATTAAAGAAAAATGTACGAGCGACTAACTCATACATTTTTTTAATTTATTATAACTTGCTCTAGTCATTTGTGATTTACCAGTTTCCCATTTTTTAATAACTGATATATCTTTATCAAGCATTTTAGCTAAATCAATTCGTTTAAGATTATTCTTTTTTCTAAAATCAAGTATAGTTTGAATTGGATTATCTAAAAGAAAAGCTATATAATCATCATTCATAACAATTTTATCTTTAATATCTAATTCTTCTATAATATCTTTAATCAATTTAACATTAACAAGTTTTAATTCTCTATTTTCAAGATGGTCTAAAACACCTCTATCACAGCCAAGTTTTAAGCATAAATCAGTTTGCTTTATATTTGCTAACCTACGATAATATTTAATCTGTTCGCCTATGGTACTATTTTCATTTATCTGTGGTATCTTCCATTTAGCATGAGTTTTTAAAGTGATTTCAGTATCTAGCTTGTCCTTTAATTTATCAAATAACCTACTAATTCCTACACAGCTTTCCAATACGTGAATGTTGCATTATCTATACATCTTGAGACATATGTAGAAAGTCTAGCTCCTTTTTCTATTTTAAAGCTATTTATTCCTTTTATTAATCCTATTGTTCCTATTGATATTAAATCATCTTGTTCAACATTAGTATTAGAATATTTTTTACACACATGTGCAACTAATCTTAAGTTTCTTTCTATTAATAAATTTCTTGCATCTTCATCTCCATATTTTAATTTTTCTAGGCATCTCTTTTCTTCTTCTTCACTTAGTGGCTCAGGAAATAAGTTACTTCCGTGTAATATATCCGAACAACAAATATAGCTGATTTAAGAAATTCAATAAATCCTAGTATTCCACCCATACATAGCGATAACATAAATGCACCCCCATTTTCTCTATACAAAATTATATGTGCTAAAAAATCAAAAGTGCATGACCCTGTAAAATAATTTATATAACTTATAATTGGACACACTTTAATTATATTAAGATAATATAATTAAATAAATCTAGCATTTTCCTTGACTCATAATTTGTTATTAATTGAATACATTTCTATAGGTGATATTATGCAATTTTTAAAAAATTATCTAAAAGGAATTGTAATAGGTTCTGGTGCAATTTTACCTGGAATTAGTAGTGGAGTACTTTGTGTTATCTTTGGTATATATGAGAAACTATTAGATAGTGTACTAAATTTCTTTAAAGATATAAAAAAGAATTTTATATTTCTGTTTCCTATTTTAATTGGAATTATATGTGGTGCAATACTATTTGGAAATATACTAAATTATCTTTTTTATTCTTATCCTATTCAAGTAAAATCCATATTTACTGGATTAATACTAGGTTATATCCCATCTTTATTTAAAGAAGTAAATGATAAATATAAATTTAGATTAACTTATCTTTTTTATCTTTCTTTCTCTTTTTTAATTGGGATAGCCTTAATATTTTTAGAAGATATATTACAAATAAACTCATTAGAAAACTTTAGCTTTATTTACTTAATTCTTTGTGGAGCTATGATGTCAATTGGAGTAATTATTCCAGGTATAAGTAGTACCATAATTTTAATGCTTCTTGGGGTATATTCTGTTTATTTATATTCTATATCAAATATTTACCTTCCAATACTTATTCCTATAGGAATTGGTTTAATCATTGGATCTATTATTTGTATGAAAATAATTAAAGTGTTATTAAATAAATTCTACCCTCAAACCTTTTACTCTATTATTGGTTTTACAGTTGGATCAATTTTTGTATTATTTCCTGGACTGAATGGATTTACAAATAGCATTATTTGTATTTTATGTATTATTCTTGGAATCTCTATAGCAAATATTTTAAGCAAAACAAAGAAGTAGTTTCATTTTTAAACTACTTCTTTGCATTCAAATAAACTTTGAATTTTAGGTGAATCATTTTTTTGCTCTTGCAGCTTTTTTAGCTTCCCATTTCGCAGGATCATGCTTCTGCCGAGTTGCTTTTTGCTGTCTTTCCTTTTGCTTCTTTGCCATTTGTCTTTCCTTATCTCTCACTCTTTTTGCTTTTGACATATTATTCACCTCTTTACATATTGCATATCAACAAGTTGCCCATATATTATATAATATTTTAAATATTTTGTAAAGTTATGTCTACTTTTTTCTCCTTATTATCCAATCTTTTTTACATTCAATTGGTAATTTGATTTTTACAAGTTGCCCTTGTTTTCCAGGACTTATTGATTCTATTTCTTTATCAGTCTCTATATCCCATAATTTTTCTATTGTAAACTTTCTTGGCTTAATATGATTTGGTACTATTATTTCTAAAGTATCTCCAACTTTTAATTTATTCCTAATTTCAATTATAGATTTTTCTACATTATATTGAACAACTTTTCCTCCAAATTCATATTGTTCATTATATTGTCTTCCACTATATTCTTGTATATCTTTATTTTCTCTATCATTAAAGTAAAAAGTTGTAAGTCCTCTAGTTTTTACTTTTTCTAATTCTTTTAAATATTTAGTATAGTCATAATTTTGAGGGTCTTTTTTATAATCATCTATTGCATTTCTATAACTATTAATAACACTTGCTAAATAATATTCTGTTTTTAATCTTCCCTCTATTTTTAAACTATCAATACCCATTTCTATAATTTCTGGAATTTCCTTTATTAAACATAAATCTTTTGATGAAAATATGCTTGTTCCATAGTCATTTGTTTCAATTGGCATTAAATTTCCAGGATTATTTGCTTCTTCTGCATATAGATTATATGACCATCTACAGCTTTGTGCACAATCACCTAAATTTGCACTTCTACAAGCTAAAAAATCACTTAAAAAACATCTACCAGAAAAAGCAAAACATATAGCACCATGAATAAATATTTCAATTTCCATATCTTTTGGTTTATTTTCCATTATGTATTTTAATTGTTCTTTATTCATTTCTCTTGCCATTATCATTCTTTTACCACCATTTTTGTACCAAAAGTTACAATCATGAAGACTTACAATATTTGCTTGTGTACTTATATTTATTGGAACACTTGGAGCATACTGCTTTAATATTTCAATTACTCCTCCATCTGCTGCAATTATTCCATCTGGTTTAATTTCTTCTAGCTTTTTTGCCATCTTAATGATTTCTTCATATTTTTCATCCCAAGCAAAAATATTTAAAGTAACATATACTTTTTTATTTATATTATGTGCATAATTTATTGTATCTATTAAGTCATCATCTTTCATATCTGCTCTAGTTCTAAGTGATAAAGAAGATGTACCACAATATACTGCATCTGCACCATAAAGAAAAGCTATTTTTGCTTTTTCAAAGCTCCCTGCTGGAGCTAATAATTCTACTTCTTTCATTTATATCTCTTCTTTCTATTAATGCTTCTAACTTTGTATAATATATAATATAACATAAAACCAGTTTATTTACAATTATTATTTACTTTTTAGAGTTTTTTTGATAATATTTATTATATATTATTAGAGGAGATTTTATGGAAGAACTAATAGTTACTAAGAAAAAACTAAATAATTTTCATTATATATTACTACTATTTTTTATATATGCATTTATTGGTTGGATTTTAGAGACAAGTTATGCTTTATATAACTTTGGATTTTTTGTAAAAAGAGGTTTTCTATTTGGTCCAATATGCCCTATTTATGGATATGGTGCAGTAATACTTGTAATTTTTATGGAAAAATATAAAAATAATTCATTTAAGTTATTTACATATTCAATAATTGTTTTCTCTGTATTTGAATACATAGCGGGATTTGCTTTAGATGCTTTATTTGCTACTAAATGGTGGGATTATACAAATGAATTTTTTAATTTAAATGGTAGAATAAGTATATTTTATTCATTTATATGGGGAATTTTTGCAATCTTATTTGCAAACCATATACACCCTTTTATTAAAAAATGTGTAGATAAAATTTTAGATAATATACCTTATTTAATTCAAATTAGTATCATATATCTTATAATAGGAATATATATCTTTGATACAATATTTTCTGCAATTAAATATTTAATATAAAAAATAATTTAAGCTATTGTAAAATAATGTACAATAGCTTATTGTTAAATTTTGTGCATATGAGCATATTTGTTATTTTGTAAGTGCTTGTACTATAAGTGTTTGAACTATTATTTATATTTTTTTAATGGAATAAAAATAACCCAATAGAGCCGTTATAAGAATTTTCTTGTAACGGCTCTATTGATTAGTCTTCAATGTTTAGGTAAACGTCTTTCACTTCGTTTCGTTTATTGTACCTCTTATGTACTTTGACACGAACAATATCGCCTACCTTGACTTCTTCATATAATTCTTCATTATCAATGCTATGCGATATTACTTTTGCTAATATTATTATACTTAATTTGTTTTAAAAATCAACATTTATTGACATCGTTTAAAATTTATGGTAAAATTTTTATGTAACTAACAACGTAGATCTATACATAAACCTTAAAGGAGGGATTTTTATGAATTTGTTTGAAAAAATTTTCAAACTTAAAGAACATCAAACAAACGTTAAAACAGAGGTCTTAGCTGGTGTTACAACATTTATGACAATGGCGTATATACTAGCAGTAAACCCCAGCATGCTTTCAGTAACTGGAATGGATAATGGTGCTGTATTTGTAGCAACAGCTTTAGCTTCCTTCGTAGGAACTATTCTTATGGCACTATTATCTAATTATCCGTTTGCCTTAGCACCAGGAATGGGCCTAAATGCATATTTTGCATATACTGTAGTTCTTGGTATGGGGTATTCGTGGCAGTTTGCATTAACAGCTGTGCTTGTGGAAGGTATTATATTTATTATCCTTTCATTAACAAAAGTACGGGAAGCCATTTTTAATGCAATTCCGCAAAGTTTAAAAATTGCTGTATCAGCTGGTATTGGACTTTTTATTGCTTTTATCGGATTGCAGAATGCAAAAATTGTAGTTCCAAATGCTTCAACTGCTGTATCATTTTTTGATTTTAGCAGTGCACCTTTTAAGTCAGTTGGAATTACAGTAGTTCTTGCTATTATTGGAATTATAATAACGGCAATACTTTTAATTAAAAATGTAAAAGGCGGTATATTATTTGGTATTTTATCCACTTGGATTCTCGGAATTATTTGCCAAATTACTGGCTTATATATTCCAAATGCTGAATTAGGTATGTATTCTTTAATTCCTGATTTTTCAAATGGATTATCTATTCCAAGTATTGCACCTACTTTATGCAAGTTTCAATTTGCAAACATTCTTACATTAGATTTTCTTGTAATTATGTTTTCTTTCTTATTTGTCGACATGTTTGACACACTTGGTACTTTAATTGGTGTATCTTCTAAGGCAAATATGTTAGACAAAGATGGAAAATTGCCTAAGATTAAAGGTGCTTTAATGGCAGATTCAGTTGCTACAGTTGCCGGTGCTTGCTTTGGTACTTCCACAACTACAACATTTGTGGAAAGTGCCTCTGGAGTTGCCTCTGGTGGTAGAACAGGATTAACTTCTGTTGTAACAGGGCTTTTGTTTTTACTTTCCTTGTTTTTGTCACCAATCTTTTTAGCAATTCCATCGTTTGCAACAGCACCTGCATTAGTAATAGTCGGATTTATGATGCTTTCTTCAATTTTGAAACTAAATTTTGAAGATTACTCTGAATCAATCCCTGCATACTTATGCATAATCGCTATGCCTTTTATGTATAGTATTTCTGAAGGAATTTGCTTTGGCATTATTTCTTATGTAGTAATCAATTTGCTAACAGGAAAAGCAAAGGAAAAAAAGATTCATCCAATACTTTATGTATTAACAGTGCTGTTTATTTTACGTTATATATTATTATAAATGGCATTATCGTTTTAATGTTTAAAGAAGTTCTTGACCATAAATTTGGTTAGGAACTTCTTTATATTATTGGTCAATGATCCAATTAGTAAATGGTACAGAGATTTTTGACATAAAAAATAAAGTAGCTTGATTTTTTACTACTTCATTTTGGTGCAGATGGCCGGAATCGAACCGGCACGAGGTTTAACCCTCGCAGGATTTTAAGAATTTAACGCACCTCATCTTTTACCATTAGATAACATCAATTAATCTTTTTTGATAATTAACCTATTTAGCTTCTCTGTAAGAGATTATAGCACAAGTATTGTTAAATATGCAATAACAAACCAAAAATTTCTTTTCTAAAGTTTTGAATTAAGTGTTAGAACTATGTTAGAACTTTTGATAGAATAACAGTCTAACTTATTATTGATATTAAAAAATGTAGAAAAAACTCAATAAACATGTTATAATAATACCAATTATTATATATGGGGGATTTTATGGGAACTATAGAAAAAGGAAACATTGTTAATTTTGATATGAAAAAGAAATTTAAATATGTTGATTCTCTTGGAAAAGGTGGTACAGGAAAAGCATTACTTTTTAAAGATGAAACTACTGACATGTTATTTGCTATAAAAAAATATGAAACAGAAGATGAAGAACATAAAGAAGATTTTTACAATAGATTCGTAGATGAAATAAAAATATTATTTAAAATTTCACATCCTAATATTGTACGAGTTTATAATTATTATTTATATCCTGAAGAAAAAGTGGGATATTTGCAAATGGAGTATGTCAAAGGCTCTACTTTAGACAATTATGCAGCTTTTCCTTTTGATGATGATTGGAAAGAATGGGAAGATATTTTTAAAGAAACTATATTAGCATTTGAATATTTAGAGAAAAACAATATTTTACATAGAGATATAAGACCTCAAAACATATTAATCGATGAAAAAGGAAATGTAAAGATAATAGATTTCGGATTTGGAAAAATATTAAGTACAGATTCTCAAGAAAATGAAAATGATGATAATAGTATTATACTTAATTGGCCTGTAACACAACTTCCGGAAGATATTACTCTATATGGAAAATATAATCACATAACAGAAATATATTTTTTAGGAAAGCTATTTGAACATATAATAAAAGAGAATAATCTAAAAGATACTTTTAAGTATACTCATATAATTGAAAAAATGGTACAAGTTGAAAGAGAAAAAAGATACCAGTCATTTTCCGAAATTGTATCTGCTATTTCAGAATTAATGATAAGAGAAAATTTTTTTAATGATTCAGAAAGAAGTATTTATCTTAAATTTGCATCTGATCTTAATAATCATATAGCAAAATTAAGTTCACAGATAAAAAGAAAAAATATCAATCAAGTTATAGAAAAATTGCAAAAAGTATTAAGAAATAATATGCTTGATGAATTCATACAATCAAATAGTGAATTAATACACTGCTTTACTGATGAGTTTTCTACTTATTATTCACGCATTGATATAGAATATAAAACAGTAGAAGATTTTTATAAACTATTAATTGCTCTACCAGAAGATAAGCAGCAAATAATATTAGATAATTTATATACTAAATTATCTAATATAAAAATAGAACAAGAATTTGACGATTTACCATTCTAAATTTTTAAATTTAATGATATAAATACATATTTTTGATAAAGTCCGTTTGTAGAATAAAAATCTACAAACGGGCTTTTTTGTCATGCAAAGAGAAATGCAACACCTCTTATGATGAGCCGATGCTATAAAGTTCATTCGTATTTGTATAAGTAGTCTAATTATACAAAGTACGTGAGTGAGATTTTAGAACACAGACTCACAATAATAAAAGAGTATTTGGTGACATATTTGATATGGATTTGTAATTGTAAAAAGTTTGGGCAAGTATGAACAAAGATACTTAAATGTATCAGCAATTATAGTAGTAATATCACTACTTACTAGACTACCTATGAAACGAGGCGAACGACCGACGGTTTCAGCTTATATAGGTGTAATAATTCTATTTTTCATAAATGGGATTATTACACCTAATTCACTTTAGCTCTCTCCCTCTGGTTTCTGCTGGGTAGTTGCTAAAGT
>CAZSMG010000034.1:0-14417 GCA_964608075.1 uncultured Clostridium sp.
TTTGTAGATATAGATGAACCAACAGTTTCTATGACATTTAGTGTTAATAATGGACCATTTGCGGGAAAAGAAGGGCAATTTATAACTTCAAGACATATAAGAGATAGATTATTTAAAGAGTTAGAAAAAAATGTATCTTTAAGAGTAAAAGAAACAGATTCTCCAGATTCTTTCGAAGTATCAGGTAGAGGAGAATTACATTTATCAGTATTGATAGAGACAATGAGAAGAGAAGGTTTTGAACTTTTAGTTTCTCGTCCAAAAGTTATAATTAAAGAAATAGATGGAATAAAGTGTGAGCCAATCGAAAGATTAGTAGTAAATGTTCCAGATGATTGTGTAGGAAATGTTATTGAAAAATTAGGAAAAAGAAAAGCAGAAATGGTAAATATGGAGCCTGCAGAAGCTGGACATACTAAAATCGAATTTAAAATACCTGCAAGAGGACTAATAGGTTATAGAACAGAGTTTTTAACAGATACAAAAGGTGAAGGTGTTATGAATCATATATTTGATTCATATGAGCCATTCAAAGGTGAAGTTGTATCACGTGTTAGAGGAACAATAGTAGCATTTGAAGCAGGAAAATCAGTAACATATGGATTATACAATGCACAAGACAAAGGAGATTTATTTATAGGTGCAGGTGTAGATGTATATGAAGGTATGATTGTTGGATTAAATTCAAGAGGAGAAGATTTAAGCATAAATGTATGTAAAGAAAAGCATTTAACAAATACAAGAGCATCTGGATCTGATGAAGCATTAAGATTAGTTCCACCAATTCAGATGTCACTTGAAAAAGCAATTGAATTTATACAAGATGACGAATTAGTTGAAGTAACTCCAAAATCAATTAGATTAAGAAAGAAAATATTAGATAGTAAAGAAAGAGAAAGAGTTGCAAGAAGTTTAAATAAGTAGGAGAAATATATGAAAACAAGAAATATATGTAGTTCTACTGAAAGATTACATCATAGAGTTGAAAAGAAGAATTATAGTAGGGTTAATACTAGATGTGTACCTTTGCAGAATATTGAAATAAATTACAATAATGAACTCATTCAAAAAAATGAAGCTGAAAAGAATATAAGGATGGAAATTTATGATCTTATTATGGAAGAAGTCTGTAATAATACTCCTATAATTGAAATTATTAACAAGTTAAATTCTGAACAAAGATATAGAAAACTAGGACAATATTTTGAAATCTGGATAAATGATAAATTAAAAGTGAAAAGTCAATTAGAAGTAAAGATATTAGAAGAAAGAAAAAAAGGTAAATCTAATCAAGAAATAATAGATTTATTAATTAATGCTAATAAATTGCGTAGAAATAAAAAGTATATCAAAAAATTAGTAAATTCTTTAAAAAGCAAAGAAGATAAAGGAATTGAAATTGAACATGAATAAGGAAGAATTAGAAAAAATAAAAGAAGAAGCAATAAAAGAAAATATTCCAATAATAATGGATGATACTTTACAAGTAATTGTAAAAATTTTGAAAGAAATTAAACCTAAAAGAATATTAGAAATAGGTACTGCAGTAGGTTATTCTGCAATGTGCTTTTCAAAGTATCTATCTGAAGATGGATGTATTGATACAATAGAAAGAGATGTTCATAGAGTTATTGAGGCAAAAGAAAATATAAAGAAAGTTGAAGTAGAGAATAAAATAAACATATATGAAGGTGATGCAGTAGAAATACTTCCTACTTTAAATGAAAAGTATGATGTTGTATTTATAGATGCTGCAAAAGGTAAATACCCATTTTTCTTAAAAGAGTCAATAAGAATGATAAGAAATGGAGGAATAATATTTGCAGATAATATACTTTACAAAGGTTATGTTATGAGTGATTATAACAAACACAAGCAACGTACAGCAGTTAGAAACTTAAGGGAATATATAAAAGAAGTAACCCAAAATACAAATATAGAAACCCAGATTTTAGAAGTAGGAGATGGACTAGCGATAAGCAAAATAAAATGAGGAATAACAAATTATGTTATTCCTTATCTTTATCTGACTTCATCTGAAATAGATTGTCCTATAACTTTGGAGCGTTCTTGTGCGAATTTTAATATTTCTCTTTCTGATAATTGAATGGTACTTCCATTATTTCCAACAATATCTTCTAATCTATCGATTAATAATTGAGCTAAACAAGATATTCCATCTTTTTTTCGAATAACATCAGAAAATTCTTCAATTATTTGTTTTTTCTCAATACTTGCAGTATTTCTAGTTATATTATGAGCTGACCTACAAATCCAAGCTTTTGGCGAAACATATTGGGCAAGTGATTCTAAGTAAATATCTATATCAGTAGATATATTATTAAATGTAAGTGAATCTTTAATTTTTATATGATTTAATGCATTTGAGACTTGCTGTTCTATCTTTGGGTTTTGTATAACATTAAATTGGCTTAGTAAGATATCCGAAGGTACACTATCTAATATTGATGTATAGTAAGATAATGGTTTATCATCTTTAGAGTCTGCTAGTTCAAAGAAAGAATCAATTTTTACTTCTTTACCAGGAAGACCATTATGATATGCTGTTCCACCTTTATCATCATCATATCTTTTTTTAGACTGAGCTTGAAGTTCTATAGGAAGTCCAGAATCTGTTAATAAATTATAATATAAAGCTACATATCCATTTGGTTTTCTGACCCATCCATTATTTTTATTAATAGAATCATCTAATAAAGAATTAACATGTAAAACTTCTTTTACTAGTTTGCTATTTAGTACATGTGGCAATGTAACATTTAGTATTTCATTTTGTAATTTATCATCTAATCTATTTTCTAGACATCCGAAGCAATTTTTTTAATTCACTAATTTGTTCATCTGAAACTAAGAACGAAAATTCATCATCTTCTTTCTTTTTATTATATTGTTCAGTAGCTCTTTCATATCTTTCTTTATATGTTATTTCTATTTCGTCTGAACATTCTTCATAAGTACTTTTTTGTAATCTTTTTAATAATTCAATATAGTATTTATAAAAATGTTCTTCATCTTGAACTAAATTATCAGAGTTATTATTAAGCCAATCTGTTAATTCATTAATAAAATTTAGATTACTTATTTTTTGATTTTGAAGTTTTATAATTTCTTTATTTTCAGGATTATTATAATCAAATGAAAGAACATTTGGAATGTGAGAAAGAATAATTTTCATAGCTATAATATCTTTTGAAATCTTATCACAAGATTCCTCTTTTTCTGGATTAAATATAATTTGGCCATTATTCTTTTTTATTTCTCCAAATAATCCTTTAGATGCATTTTTTTGAAAGCTTTTTGGTCCTTTTGATCTAAATGGAATAAATATATCTAAATCAGGATAAAGTCTTTTATATTCTAAATATATTGCTGCTGCTATATTTTGAACATATTCAGTGTTAAAATCATCAGTATAACTAATATAATTATCTACTAATTGATTAACATTATCTTGTAGTACTTTTAAATCATTTTTAAAATCACTCATATTTGCTCCTTATGCTTGTTTATAAAACAAAATTTTATTTATTATTACAATCTAATTATATCACTATTTAATATTTTGGTCAATTTTAAGCAAATAAAAGAAGATAGGATATCTAATTAGATATCCTGTCTTCTTTTAAGTCACGCTGTTGCATACCCATAGACAAATGCAGCTCCTAATGCTAGCAGAATTCTCCACTTTAAATTAACATGTATAAACAATACAATAAATAGTACAATTGCTGCTAATATTAGTATGGTTTTCAAGAACTTCTTGAAAAAATGCTTTACTTTTACCATATTAGTCCCTCCATAATGTTTAAAAACTATAGGTTACATAAATTAATTTTAACATGATTTATAAAATTTGTCAAAATAGTCTAATATATGATATATTTTAGTAGGAAATAATTATTATAATAAAAGGGGAGGAACTAATTTGAAAAAGTTACTTATAGCAACAAATAATAAAGGTAAATTAAAAGAATTAAAGGAAATGTTACTAGGATATGAAATTTTATCACTAGAAGATGTAGGATGTAGGGTAAATATAGAAGAAAATGGAAGTACCTTTGAAGAAAATGCAAAAAAGAAAGCAAAGGGATTTTTTGAAAGTACAAAAATTCCATGTATAGCAGATGATAGTGGATTATGTATAGAAACTTTAGATGGATGGCCAGGAATATTTACAGCAAGATTTTTAGGAGAAAATGCTACAAAAGATGAAAGAAATAACTATATTTTAGAGAAAATGAAAAATATAAAAGATTATAAAAGAAAAGCTTTCGTTAAATGTGCTATAGCATATTATGATGGCAAGAATTTTATAATAGGAAAAGGATCTATAGAAGGAAAGATAGCTTTAGAGAAAAGAGGAAATAACGGATTTGGTTTTGATGAAATATTTGAACTTCCAAATGGAAAAACTTATGCTGAACTATCTAAAGAAGAAAAAAATGAAATTAGTCATAGAAAAATAGCAATTAAAGATTTAATTAAAAAACTAAAAAAGCTTTATTAAAAAGCTTTTTTAGTGGAATTAAGACTTAAATGTAATTTCTAATAATATATCTTTTTAAAAATATAGATTTTTGTATAGTAAATCTTCTTCCAAAAATACTATACTTTAAAGATATATACCTTTCAAGTAAGCTTTTTTCCTTAGTACCTATTTTCTTGTAAGGTACTAGTAATTTAACTGGTATTTTCCAACCAGTTGATGCAAATTTGCTTTGTGACTTTGTAATAAATTCTTCAAATTTAGTATCAATATCTGAAACTAAAATATTGAAGGATTTATTTTTTTTCCGTAATTTAGAAACTGCATCATAAATTTTTTCAGGATTCATAATTAATTCTCCTTTTTATGCAAAAAGTCTACAAGTTTCTAACATATTATAGCATATTAGGTTTAATAAATCAAACAAAAGAAAAAATGTTCGCAAAAAGTATTGACAAATTTTAAAAAGTTAAATACAATAGTTACGAACATTGTTTTGCATTTGGAGGTAAAATATGATATCTAATTTACATATAAAAAATATAGGAATAATAGATGATTTAAATTTAGAATTAAATAAAGGTTTTAATGTTTTGACAGGTGAAACAGGTGCAGGTAAAACATTAATAATAGATTCTTTAGGAATAATATGTGGTGGAAGATTTTCAAAAGATATGATAAGAAAAGGAGAAAGCCAGTCTTTTGTTGAATTATGTATATATAGCCCTGAAAATGAATATTCGGTAGAAGGTAATATCATAGTTTCAAGAGAAATAAATGAAAATGGAAAAAATTTATGCAAAATAAATGGAAGATTAGTTACAGTAACTGAACTTAAAAGTTTTATGTCTAATTTAATAGAAATACATGGACAAAATGAAAATCAAAATTTATTAGATAGTAAAACACATATAAAATACTTAGACAATTATATTGGAGATGAATTAAGTATTATTTTAGATAAATATAAACAAAAATATATAAGATATAATCAAATAAAAAAAGAATTAAATTTAAACTATGGTGATGATAAAGAAAAACAAAGAAAATTAGATTTACTTAAATATCAATTAAATGAGATAGAAGATGCTAAACTAAAACAAAATGAAGATTTAGAATTAGAAGAAAAAAGAAAGATAATTTTAAATCAAGAGAAAATATCTGAAAGTTTAAATAAAGCAGGTACATTAATTGGAGATAATACTATAGATTTTTTAAGTGAATCTATAAGAGCACTAGAAAAAATAGAATCAATTGATGAAAAATATGAAAAAACAGCAAGCAATTTAAAAAACATATACTATGAATTACAAGAAATATCAAGAGATATTAATGAATATCAAAAAGATACATATTTTAATCAAAGCAAGCAAGAGGAAATAGAAAAAAGATTAGATTTGATATTTTCTTTAAAAAGAAAATATGGTAACAATATAGAAGAAATATTAAAATATAAGAAAGAAGTCGAAGAAGAAATTGAATATATAGAAAATATGGAGGAAAATAACAATAAATTAAAGCTAGAATTAAAAGAAGTAGAAAAACAATTAATAGAATTTGCAAAATCTATTAATAAAATAAGAAACAATTATGCTGAAAAATTAAGTAAAAGCATAAATTTAGAATTAAAAGAATTAGAAATGATAAATGCAAAAATAAATATAAAAGTTGAATATTTACAAGATAAATTTTTTGATACAGGAAAAAATATAGTACAATTTTATATTTTAACAAACTTAGGGGAAGAAGAAAAGGAATTAAATAAAATTGCATCAGGAGGAGAGATGTCAAGAATTATGCTTGCAATTAAGAAAGTTTTAAGTGAGTTTGATAAAACACCAATATTAATATTTGATGAAATAGATACAGGTATTAGCGGAAAGGCTGCAAATTCAGTTGCAGATAAATTAAAAGCAATTTCTAAAAATCATCAAGTGCTATGCATATCACATCTTCCTACAATAGCAGCTACAGCAAATTATAATTATTATATTAGTAAGCAAGTTAAAGACAAGAGAACAAAAACACAAGTAAAATTATTAAATGAAGATGAAACAATTGAAGAAATCGCAAGAATTTCTTCAGGAGAAATAAATGAAATATCACTAAAATATGCTTTAGAATTAAGAAATAAAAACACAGCATAAATTCTAAACTACTAAATGTTAAATACATTTAGTAGTTTTTTGAATTAAATATTTAAAATATGTGAAAAATAGATATAAAAGGAGGTAAGTTATGGAAAGGACATTGTTAATTAGAGAGATTAAAGCTTTAGAAGTGTTAGATTCAAGGGGTAATCCAACTGTGCAAGTTAAGGTTATAACGGAAAATGGATGTACAGGAACAGCTTTAGTTCCATCAGGTGCTTCTACAGGAAGTTTTGAAGCGGTTGAATTAAGAGATGGTGATGAAAAAAGATATTTAGGTAAAGGTGTACAAAAAGCAGTAGAAAATGTAAATAAAAAGATATCAAAAAAATTAGAAGGGATGAATGTATATGATCAAAGACAAATAGATAAAAAACTATTAGAAATAGATGACACTCCCAATAAATCAAATTTAGGAGCTAATGCTACTTTGGGTGTTTCTTTGGCAGTAGCAAAAGTAGCTGCAAAATCACTAGGTTTAGAATTATATGAATATATTGGAGGAATAAATGCGATAGAACTTCCAATACCCATGATGAACATATTAAATGGAGGAAAACACTCAGATAACAATATAAATATACAAGAATTTATGATTATGCCTATGGGAAATATATCATTTAAGGAGAGACTAAGAAGAGGTGTGGAAGTATATCACTGCCTTAAAAAGGTTCTAAAAGAAAAAGGATATTCAGTAGCAGTTGGAGATGAAGGAGGATTTGCACCTAATTTAGAAAATGAAGAAGAAGCTTTAAAATATATTGTAGAAGCAATTAAAAAAGCAGGATATAAACCTGGAGAAGATATATCATTAAGTTTGGACATAGCAAGTACTGAAATGTATGATGAAGCTAAAAAAATAGGAAAAGAAGGATATTATTTTTGGAAAACTGATGAATTAAAAACAAAAGAAGAAATGATAGAATATATAGTTTATTTAACACAGAAATATCCTATAATATCGGTAGAAGATGGTTTAGCTGAAGAAGATTGGCAGTCTTGGGAGATATTAACAAATAGAATTGGAGATAAAGTTCAATTAGTTGGAGATGACTTGTTTGTAACAAACATGGAAAGATTAGAAAAAGGCATAATCAAAAAAGTTGCAAATGCAATACTTATAAAACCAAATCAAATAGGAACTCTTACAGAAACATTAGAAACAATAAATACAGCTAAAAAGTATGGATATAAAAATATAATTTCACATAGATCTGGTGAAACAGAAGATACAACTATTGCAGATTTAGCAGTTGCAGTAAATAGTGGACAAATAAAAACAGGAGCGCCTTGTAGGACAGATAGAGTTGCTAAATATAATAGATTAATAAATATAGAGGATAATATATTTAATAAAATTGAATAATCTAAAGTTAAATAAGGCTCCACTATGGAGTCTTATGACTTTATTGTAAATGAATAAATATATATAAATTATTTCTATAAATTAATAGATTTATGTAGAAAAAATAATAAAATTATGTTATTATATAAAAACAAAAGAGGTGTATAATATGCAAAATTGGATTGGAATATTAGTATCATATTTGTTTATATTTCTAATAATAATTATAGCAAAATTATTTGAAAAGATTGGAAAAGAAGCAAGTAGAAAATTTATTCATATAAGCTTGGGTAATTGGTGGATAATTGCTATGAGCTTTTTTGATAATGTATGGTTTGCATCATTTGTTCCTGCAACTTTTGTTATTATAAATTACATATCATGTAAAAAAGATGTTATAAAAGTAATGGAAAGAAATGAAGATAAAAAAGATGGATATGGAACAGTATATTATGCAATATCATTACTTGTTTTAACTATAGTAACTTTTGGAATATTAAACAAGCCAATACTTGGATTAATTCCTGTTTTTGTTATGGCATATGGTGATGGTTTTGCTGCAATATTTGGAAAAGCAATTAAGAGTAAAAAGTATAAAGTATATGATACAGAAAAATCAATAGCAGGATCTGCTACTATGTTTATAGTTTCATTTATAATAATTTGTACATATTTGATATATATTGCAAGTCCATTATGGTATATTAAAGCATTAATTATGGGAGTAATAATAACAATATTAGAAGCTGTAGCAATAAAGGGAACTGATAATATCATAGTTCCAATTGCAAGTTTAGTAATGCTAATGTTTATATAATAGGTGAGGGAAATGTTAGAAAAAGTAAATTCTATAGATGATTTAAATAAGCTAAATATAGAAGATAAACAAATATTAGCACAAGAGATAAGAAAATATATAATAGAAATAGTATCAGAAAATGGAGGGCACCTAGCATCAAATCTAGGTGTTGTAGATTTAACAATTGCTCTTCATAGTATATTTAGTGTGCCAGAAGATAAAATAATATGGGATGTCGGACATCAAATATATACTCACAAAATATTAACAGGAAGAAAAGAAGCATTAAAAACTTTAAGAAAGTTAAATGGAATTGCAGGATTTCCTAAGATAGAAGAGTCTGAAACAGATTGTTTTAATACAGGACATAGTAGCACATCAATATCTGTTGCACTAGGAATGGCTAAATCAAGAGATATAAAATGCGAGAATAATTCGGTTATATGTGTAATAGGAGATGGAGCATTAACTGGTGGAATGGCACAAGAAGCTTTAAATGATGCTGGAAGCAGTAATACAAAAATAACTGTTATATTAAATGATAATGAAATGAGCATATCAAAAAATGTTGGTGGAGTAAATATGCTCTTGAGTAAGTTAAGAACTAAAAAATTATATACAAAATCAAACATCTCAGCTAAAAAAGTAATAAGAAAAATACCAATTATAGGAAGTCCTATTGTTAAATTAGTACAAAAAACAAAAAGAAGTATAAAGCAGTTTATAATACCAAAAATGTATTTTGAAGATATAGGATTTACATATTTAGGGCCAGTAGATGGTCATGATATTGAAAAATTAGAAAGTATATTAAAGATAAGCAAACAGTTAGATGGACCAGTTTTAATACATGTCTTAACAACAAAAGGAAAAGGGTATGAATATGCTGAGCAAACTCCCGATAAATTTCATGCAACAAGCAGTTTTGATATTAAAACAGGTATTGAAAAAAATACTAAAAAAGATGACTATTCTAAAGTATTTGGAGAAAAGTTAGTAAGTCTTGCAAAGAAAAACGAAAAAATAGTTGCAATAACAGCATCAATGAAAGATGGAACAGGACTTAGTAAATTTGCAAAAGAGTTTCCTGATAGGTTTTTTGATGTAGGGATAGCAGAACAGCATGCACTAGGTTTTGCAGCTGGACTTGCAAAAAGTGGTATGGTTCCAGTAATTCCTATATACTCATCTTTTTACCAAAGGGCATATGATCAAGTTATTCATGATGTGTGTGTTCAAAATCTACCTGTTATTATGTGTGTAGATAGAGCAGGAATAGTAGGAGCAGATGGAGAAACACATCAAGGTATATATGATTTATCATTTTTTAATATTGTTCCAAATTTATCTATTATGGCCCCAAAAGATTTTATTGAACTAGAAGAAATGCTAGAATTTTCAATTAATTTAAATAAACCAGTAGTTATTAGATATCCAAGAGGTAATGAGGGAAATAATAAATTTGAAAAACATGAGCAAATAGAATATGGAAAATCAGAGATAATAAAAACTGGGAATGATATAAGCATAATTTCAATAGGCAAGATGGTAGATAAAGCAGTAGAAGTTTCTAACAAATTAAAACAGAAAAATATAGATTGTGAAGTTATAAATGTAAGATTTTTAAAACCATTAGATAAAAATTGCATTTTAAAATCAATTGCTAAAACTAAAAATGTTATAACTATTGAAGATAATATTATGCTTGGTGGTTTAGCATCAAATATTAAAGAATTAGTAATTGATAGTAATTTAGCAAATATAAAAATAAAATCATTTGGATATCCAAGTGAATTTATAAAGCATGGAAGTGTAGACGAAATAGAATTAAAATATAGATTAGATACACAAAGTATATGTAATTACATATTAGAAAGGAAATAAAAATGACAAAACAAGAAGCTTTAAATGAATATAAAAGACCAGAGGATAAAATATTATTAGCGCAAGTATTAGACAAAATATCTTTTACTGAAATTAAAAATCAGTTTCAAACGACTTCCTTTTTAGATATGTATCAAATAGGATTAGTAGAAAGCTTTTTAAATAAGATTAAAGTTTCAAATTATGTATTATATGGAGGGTATGATGATGCAGAAAGAAAAATACTTATTTTATATCCTGAAAAATATAATGATGAAATGATAAAGAAAAATTTAAGCAATATATTAAAAATAGTAAGAATTAAGCTACCTAAAGAAGCTAAAGGAAAATATACTCATAGAGATTATTTAGGTGGAATAATTAAACTTGGAATAAAAAGAGAAAAAGTTGGAGATATACTAGTAGATTCGCTTATGGCAGATCTAATAGTATTAGAAGAAGTTTCAAAAGTCTTATTAGAAAATATTGGAAGTCTTACTAGATTTTCAGGTTCAGAAGTGTTAATAGATAATATTGAAAATTTAAGAAAAGTAGAGATAAAAAAAGAAGATATTAATATAATTATATCATCATTTAGATTAGATAATATTGTTTCAGAGCTTGCTAAATGTTCGAGAAATAAGGCAAATGAAATATTATGCTCAGAAAGAGTTTTTATAAATCATAAGTGTGAAACTAAAAAAACAAAACAAATAAATCCAGGAGATACAATAACAATTAGAGGAAAAGGAAGATTTGAAGTTAAAGAGTTTATTGGTAATACTAGAAGCGGAAGAAACATAGTAAAAGTAGAAAAATATGTATAATATAAAAAGAAATGTAAAGTTACATTTCTTTTAATGTTTTTGTCATAATTATTGCATTTTCAGTATTATTGTAATATTTTTTTCTAATACCTAAGTTTTTGAAATTACATTTTTCATAAAGTTTAATTGCATAGATATTAGATTCTTTTACTTCTAATGTAATGTTAGTTAAATTAAGTGATGAACTAATATTTATTAAATTTTCTAATAGTAAAGTTCCAATTCCCTTATTTCTATACTTTTTTTTGGTAACGATATTTGTTACATGAGCTTCGTCAATAGATATCCAAATACCTGCAAATCCTATAATTTCATTATCTAATTTAGCTACTATATATATTGAATTTTCATTTTCAAGTTCTGATTTAAAGACATTATAATTCCAAAAATCATCAAAATCAATGTATAGATTATTTAAAATTTTATCTAAATCAGATACTTGCATATTTTCAATTTCTATTTGCATTTAATTTTTCCTCCAAAATTTTTTCGGCTTGAGGTTTACGAAGATATAAAGGTAAAACATCTTCTTTTATATTATTAATAAATTTTATATATCCAGCTAATCCTAGACTATAACAATTTAATTCATTTTTATCTGAAAATTTACTATTTAATATATTACTTTCTAATTTATCTTTATATGCTATGGAGGCATCTCCAATAAACGTAATTGGAGATGTATATTTTTTTAATACATTTATAATATTATAAATAGTATCTGCACAATAATTTTCAAGTAAAGTATATTTATTATTTTCTAACTTATATAAACAAAAATATGCATTAGAATTTTTAGCATCGATTAAAGAACAAATAAGTCCATCTGTTTTTACATTATATGATAGTGATTCTAGAGAACTAATTCCTATAGAAGGAATTGCTAAACTATCACTAAAGGCTTTTATTGTTGCAATACCAATACGGATTCCAGTAAATGATCCAGGGCCCTTATCACAAACTAATAAATCAATATCATTTAATTTTAAATTTGTTTCATCTAAGATTTGTTCTATTATAGGCATAAGTTTTTCAGAATGGGTAAGACCACTATTTATATTAATTTCTTTAATTAATTTATTATCTTCTAGTATTCCTACAGCACATATAGGGCTTGCTGTATCTATACTTAATATTTTCATGTATTTCCTCCACGTATAATATCATTAAATATGTTTTTGAATTTATTACCAAATGCTTCGATAATTAGTATTCTTTTATTAATATCATTATTATCTTTTTGAAAAGCTATTTTAATATATTCATTAGGTAAAGCATCTTTTATAATTTCTCCCCATTCAATAATACAAATTCCAGAAGAAAAATATTCTTCTCCACCAATTTCATAAAATTCATCTACTGATTTTAATCTATATACATCAAAATGAAATATCTTAGTATTACTATTTTTATATTCATTTACTATATTAAATGTAGGACTAGATATCTCTTTATCTAATTTAAAATTATTTAAAAAACCTTCAGTAAATTTAGTCTTTCCAGATCCTAAATCTCCAGTTAATATTAATATATCACCAGTATTTAATTTTTTTGCTAATTGTTTGGCAAAATTTTTAGTATCATTTTCCGAATTTGATATAAATGTATATTTATTCATAATAACTCCTAAATTTTTTAATATTAGTATTATATCTTAAATCTAGTACTATTTCAATGGTCTAAACATTATTTTATAAAAAATAGATAATGACTAACACCGCTAGTCATTATCTGTTGTTTTAAGCACAGCACCCATCTTCTTTTAATACCGCCATTGTTGCCAGATGATCGTTCATAGTAGAAGAGTATTCATCTGCGATATTACGCAGCTGTTCAATAGTACGAATTGCTTCATTTTTAGTAGTAGAATTTTCTTTTATTTTTTGTTTATAAGACTCGACTAATCTAGTAGTAGACTTTTTCTTATCAGTAAAAATAGAAAATTCTGCTTCAACTTGCTTTATAAATTCTGGACTCGAAAAAAATGACTCTGAAGATATAAACTTAGCCAAGTGATATAAACATTTACTCAATTTGTAGAAGCAATTCTTATCTTGTATCTCCTTTGTGCTTAATTTGTGGTTGACTCTTGTTGCAAAAGTACTCATGATCTTTGCCCTCCTTAAAATATTTATTTTACAAGATGCTTAACCTAAGCTGTAAAATGGAAAACTTTGTTTATAAGATACATTAGATATTATACTATAATTTTATGTAAATTGCAAATTTTATAAAATAAATAAGATAAGGGTATTGATAAATTATTTAAAATGTAATATAATCGTAACAAAATTGAAACAAAAACGTAACAAATAAGAAAGGATAGATAAAAATGTTTAAATTTGGTTTTGGACAAGATATAGGAATTGATTTAGGCACAGCTACAGTTATAGCATATATAAAAGGAAAAGGTATAGTATTAAGAGAACCATCAGTTGTTGCGGTTGATAATAATACAGGAGATGTTTTAGCAGTTGGTGGAGAGGCAAGAAGAATGCTTGGTAGAACACCTGGAAATATTGTTGCTACAAGACCACTAAGAGAAGGTGTAATATCTGATTACACTGTAACAGAAAAAATGCTTAAATATTTCATAAATAAAGTTGGTGGTAAATCTATATTTGCACCTAGAATAATGATATGTATACCTTCAAGAGTAACAGAAGTAGAAAAAAAGGCTGTAATAGATGCAGCATCACAAGCAGGAGCGAGGAAGGTATATTTAATTGAAGAAACAATAGCTGCAGCAATTGGAGCAGGAATTGATATTGCAAAACCATGTGGAAATATGGTAGTTGATATTGGAGGAGGAACAACAGATATAGCTGTTATATCTTTAGGTGGATCTGTTGTAAGCACTTCTTTAAAAGTTGCAGGAGATAAATTTGATGAATATATAGTAAAATATATTAAAAAGAAACACAAT
>CAZSMG010000035.1:0-13824 GCA_964608075.1 uncultured Clostridium sp.
TGATTTTACAATTATAATGGGATCAAGTGGAGCAGGAAAATCAACACTAATGTATCTTTTGTCTGGAATGGATAAAGCGACAAGTGGAAGTATAACATTTAATAATGAAGATATTTGTAAAATGAACAATGATGAACTTGCAATATTTAGAAGAAAAAATTGTGGATTTGTTTTTCAACAAATATATTTGCTTGATAAAATGAGCTTAATGGATAATGTTTTAACATCTGGCTTACTTGTTAGTAACGATAGAAAAGAAACAATTAGAAAAGCGAAAGAATTATTTAAAAAGGTAAATATTCCAGAGATTACATATAAGAAGAATATGAATCAAGTATCAGGTGGAGAATGTCAAAGAGCAGGAATTGTAAGAGCTGCGATTAATAATCCAGCAGTTATATTTGCAGATGAGCCAACTGGAGCATTAAATTCTGAAAATTCAAATGCTGTACTTGATGTTTTAACAGAATTAAATAATGAAGGTCAAAGTATTATTATGGTTACACACGATAAGAAAAGTGCACTTAGAGGAAATAGAATTATTTATTTAAAAGATGGTAAAATATTTGGCGAACTTTCTTTAAATAAATACAAAGAAAATGATAACGAAAGAAATGAAAAATTAGATAATTTCTTAAAAGAAATGGGGTGGTAATATTGAAAAAAGCCATAGCCATAGCCAAATATTTTTTTAAGAAAAATTTGAAGGATATTGTTTCATTTTCTATTATTCTTTTAATTGCAACAATATTATTTTCAAGTAGCGTTATAATAAACAGAAATGTTAGCAAAGACTATGATAATGAATTTGATAAATTAAATACAGCAAGTACCTTTTTTACAATACCAAGTGCAGAATACAAAGATAGTTTGCTAGAAGATATAAAAAATATTAAAGGAATTAGAGATATTCAGGTACAAAAAGGAATAATGCTTAATGTACCAGTAGATATGGATGGGCAAAAGCAAGAACAAAATCAAATATTCTATAACATAAGTGATGAATCTCGCATAAATAAAAGAGAAATAATAAAGGAAACTAATGATAATGTGAGATTGGGAATTTACCTTTCCAACTATACATTTATACATTCTAAGTTAGATATAAAAGACAATTATGAATTTAATATAGGTAATGTTAATTATACTTTTACTATTAAAGGTGTTGTAAATGAAATGCAGTATGGTAACTATACATCATCCGCCATTGGAGAATATTTAGAAAGCGATGCTTATGATTATTTACTTGAAAACAACAAAAGTAAAGAAGTATCTACAATTTCTGTAAAAGCAGAAGATAGTTATTCAGCTTATAATAATGTATCAAAATATTTAGCTGAAAAAAATATCAATGTTATAAGTAAAAACTATGAAGAACAAGCAAAAAATCAAAGACTTGCTATTTCAAACATATTAGTTTTAATACTTATAGTATTTTCTGGATGTATGCTTATTATAAGTTTATTTGTAAGTAAATTTAAAATAGAGCAAACTACCCAAGAAGAAATGGCAAACATGGGAGCTTTAGAAGCTTTAGGATATACAAGTACAGAAATAATATTATCTAATATATTTCCATATATAATAAGTGGTTTATTATTTACTTTGTTAGGTATAGTTATATCATATTCTGTATTACCACTTTTAAGTACAATTATAGAAATGCAATCTGGCTTCAAATGGAAAGCAGGAGTAGATTTATTATCAAATGCTTTAGTATTATTAATTAATTTAAGTTTGATAATTATATTTACACTTATAGCATCATTAAAAATAAAAAAATTAAATCCAATAAATGCTATTAGAGGAGATTTTTCTAAAGAAAATAGTAAAAATTACTTTGAAATAGAAAAGAGCGGTTTCAATATACATTTGGTTTTAATGCTAAAAAATTTTATGAATACAAAAAAGCAAAATATATTACTAGGCATTGTTTTGTTTTTTATAACGATTATATCTTCATTTATAGGGATATTATTTTACAATATAAATATGAATCCTATTAATTTTATAAATACTTTAGTAGAAGAACATCCATCAGTTATTGTTGAAACTAATAAAGATTTGAGATACGAAATAAAAAGTGAAGATAATGTAAAAAATGCTATATATTATGATGAAAATGTTACTTTAAATTATAAAGACAATTCTTATAAAACTTTTGTAGCAGAGAATTTTGAAATGCTTTCAAATGATTTGTGTTATGAAGGAACTAATCCTAAAAATAGTAATGAAGTGGGAATAGGAAGTAGAATTAAAGAAACTTATAACATAAAAATTGGAGACAAGATAATATTAAGCAAAAATGGAGTAGAAAAGGAATATAAAGTTGCCCGGATTTGTTCAATCAGTCAATTATTCAGGAGAAGTTATTGAAATGACTTTGGATGGGTATAAAAAATTAGATACATCATATTTACCAAAGACAATATATACTTACCTTGAAAAAGAAGATGAAGCAAAAGAATTTATAGATAAAATAAAAAATAAATATGAAGTAGATGTTATATCTACTATGAATTATAAAGAATCAATGGATTCGGCTATGAGTATGTATGTTTCTCTGATAAGTATTATCTGTATTGTAATTAGTGTAATTACTTTATTATTAATTTATTTAATTTTATATATAGTAATCTCATCCATTATTACAAGAAGAAAACAAGAACTTGGAATATTTAAAGCAATAGGATACGAAAATAAACAATTAGTAATGCAGTTAGTAGGAGGCTTTATACCAAGTACAATTGTTTCAACAATACTAGGACTAATAGTAAGCAAAATATTTATGAATGATGTATATATTGCAATTTTTAAAGCTGTGGGGGCATATAAAGTAAGTTTTGAATATCCGTTTATAGTATTTTTAATTGTAGTAGTTTTACTAATATTAAGTACAATCATCATTGCAACAATACTTGCAAAAAAAATTAAAAAGATTTCGGTATATTCATTAATAAAAGATTAGGAGGAAAAAGAAATGAATAATATTAAAGAAAAATTAAAGGAATTAACAAACAGAAGCGATGATGAAATTAATATCATCGATGAAATTTTAAATAGTAATTTTATTGTAGGGAGAAATAATAAAGAAAGGATAATAGCAGATTTTAAAGAAAAGTTAAATTTAAATAATGAAGATGCAGATAATTTGTATAACCAATGTTCTGAAATTATAGTAAAAGGAATATTTAAAAGAAAATAGTAATTTATACCAGGCAAAATAATTATGAGAATTTTAACAATTTTCTTTACTGCATTGAATAATGGGCTTATATCTGCTATAATTTCATTTATGAGAACTTTAGTATTTCAAGTAATAATGATATTAGTGTTACCTATATTATTTGGTCTTAATGGAGTATGGTTTGCAGTAGTACTAGCAGAAATTTTAGCGTTAATAGTTAGTGTGGCATTATTGATTAAAAACAAGAAGAAATATCAGTATGCTTAAATTTTGTAATCAAAGCGACAACTTATAATTTTAATTATATCAGAAGATTATGGAGTGTTAAATTATGACATGTATAATAAATAAATATAAATCACCTTTAGGTTTTATTACAATGGCTAGTGATGAAATAGCTTTAACTGGATTATGGTTTGATGGACAAAAACATTTTGGAGATACTTTAAAGGATAAATATGAAAGAAAAGATTTGCCTATATTTGATGAAACAAAACGATGGTTAGATATTTATTTTAAAGGTGAAAATCCAAGCTTCATGCCAAAAATCAAATTTTCTACTACTTCATTTAGAAAAAGAGTATGGGAAATATTAGAAACTATACCTTATGGGAAAACTATGACGTATGGAGAAATTGCAAATATTATTGCGAAAGAAAAAGGTATAAAGAAAATGTCTGCACAAGCAGTAGGAGGAGCAGTTGGACATAATCCAATTTCTATTATTGTTCCATGCCATAGAGTTATTGGAACAGATGGAAGCTTAACAGGTTATGCAGGTGGTATAGAGACAAAAATAAAATTACTTAAATTAGAAAAAGCAAAAATATAAATTAAAGAAGGAGAATATTATAATTTTCTTACTAAAGAAGAATTAGAAAACATATTAAAAGATATAAATAGTAATTGTAAAATAATTGATTATTTTGAAACTTTATCAAGTACTAAAAGACCAGATAGTGTAGTTTGGTCAAATTATATTATTCAAAAAAACTAATACTGATATATGCAATTGTTTTATATAGATAAATAGAAGGGAAGATATAACTATGGATAAATTTATGGAGATTGCAAAAGAAAATGCAAAAGCTGGTATAGAAAGGGGAGATGGTGGACCATTTGGTGCTGTAATAGTTGACAAATCTGGAAATGTAGTATCAAATGCTAATAATCAGGTTTTAAAAAATAATGATCCAACAGCACATGCAGAAATAATTGCAATCAGAGAAGCCTGCAGAAAACTAAATACCTATGATTTATCAGATTGTATTTTATATACTTCTGCTGAACCATGTCCAATGTGTTTATCAGCAATTATTTGGTCTAATATAAAAAAAGTTTATTATGGATGCAATAAGAAAGATGCAGGAGATATTGGATTTAGAGATGATATAATATATGAATATCTAAAAGGTAATAGAGAAGATTTAATACAATTAAAATCAATAGATAGAGAAGAATGTTTAAAAGTATTTAAAGAATATAAAAATAGCAACGGAATTATTTACTAATAGTTTAGGAGATGTTTATATGAAAATAGCAATTATATCAGACATACACGGAAACTTAGAAGCACTAAAACAAACAATAGAAGATATAGAAAAAAGAAAGGTGGATAAAATATTTTGCTTAGGAGATATTATAGCAAAAGGTGTTCATCCAGAAGAATGTGTTAAATTAATAAAAGAAAAATGTGAAATAGTTTTAAGAGGAAATTTTGATAGACACTATTCAGATAAAAATCGTGATATCAATCAATTAGAAGGTGTACAAAAAGAAAGATTTATATTTAACAAAACACATACAACGGAAGAGTCAAGAGACTATTTATTTAATCTTCCATATTCTTATGAGTTTTATATGAGTGGAAGTTTAATAAGATTATTCCATGCAACACCAAAAAAAGATAATATAGCAATAATAAATAATGATAAAATCAAGGATAAATATGAAATGTTTATGCCAAGCGAAAATACAATTTCTCAAAAAACAGCTGATATTGTTGTATATGGGCATATACATCATCAGTATATGGATAAATTATATAATAAAACATTAATAAATGTAGGAAGCGTAGGAAATTCTTTTGATGTTATAAGAAATGATAAAAAAGATAGTAATGTAAAAGAGACACTTTGCAGTCAGTATTTAATAATTGAAGGAAACTATCAAGATGAGGAATATAATGAAGATTTATCTTTTTCATTTATAAGAGTGCAATATGATTTAGAAAGAGAGCTAAAAGATGTTTATATATCTAATGAAAAAGAAACATATTTATATGAAATGAAAAATGCATTATATAGAAATATGGAAAAAATAAATGAGAATTTTGAAAGATTAGGCATAAACCCAAATGAATTTTAAGGAGAAAAAATGGAAAATCAATTTTCAAGAGAAGAACTATTAATTGGAAAAAAGTCACTACAAAAATTAAAGGAATCTAAAGTTGCGGTTTTTGGTATTGGTGGAGTTGGAACATTTGTTGTTGAAGGATTAGTAAGAGCTGGAATAGGAAAATTAGTATTAGTAGATGATGATACAATTTCAATAAGTAATTTAAATAGGCAGTTGCATTCAACTTACCAAACAATTGGAAAGTTAAAGGTAGAAGTAATGAAAGAAAGAATTTTATCCATAAATCCTAATGCAAATGTAGAAACTTTTAGACCATCTGAATTAAATACAGAAGAAGAAAACATTATAGATAATACTTTTGATTATGTAATAGATGCGGTCGATACTATTCCAACTAAAATAAAACTTATAAAAAGGGCAAAAGAGTTAGATATACCTATAATATCTTGTATGGGAACAGGAAATAAGTTAGATCCGACTAAATTTGAAGTTGCTGATATCAGTAAAACAACAATATGTCCACTTGCTAGAAGAATTAGAAAAGAGTTAAATAAAGATAATATAAAACATGTAAAGGTTTTGTATTCAAAAGAAATTCCTATAAAATCACAATATAAACAGGATAATCAAAAAGTACCATCAAGTATTTCATTTGTACCTTCTGTTGCAGGTTTAATAATATCAGGAGAGGTTATAAAAGATATAATAAAAGATTAAAGAAGAAATTAAAAATATTTCTTCTTTAAATTTTATGTCGAAATTTGTAGATGAGTTTTTGTTGACAAAAGAAATTTACGAATATATAATTTGGATATTCAATAAAGTCTTTTTAAATAAATATTTATTCAAAAAAGTTTAATTCAAAATTTTAAATCTTAAATTTAAAAATCAAAACAAAAATTAAAATAAAAGGAAGGTAAATATGAAAAAAATAAAAATAGCAAAAGTGTTAGCTATATTATTAGCACTTATAATATTTTGCGGTCAAATTTCAATTGCAACAGATGAAATTATACAAACAACAAAAGATGGAAGTTATGTAACAAATTATACAGAAGATTTATTTGAATTAAAAGATAAATTATCACAAGGAGAAGTAAATGTATTAAAATCAGTAAAATACAATAACGATAAAACTTTTAATATTTCACTTAAAAGTCAAGGATTAGGATTTTCTAAAACAAATATAAATCAAAAAGAATACAATTTAGTATTTGTGTTAGATAATAGTGGCTCAATGTATGGAGATTCAGGAAGAGTACAAGCTTGTGTTTCTGCAATAAATTCAATTATTAAAGATTTATCAAGTAGTAAAAATATTAAATTATCAGTTGTAGCATATAGCTCAGGATCACACTTGGATTATGCTTCTGATGGAAAAGAAGGAGATTATATTAATTCTAATAAAGTTTCAGCAGATACTTTATTAGATTTAAAACATTATGATTCAAGTGCATATATTGGATATGAAGATAATTATGGAACAGATACGAGTAAAGATTATAATAGCAGAAATACATTAAGATGGATGTATTCATCAACAGGTAAAAAGTTTTATGCAGGTAATACTAATACACAAGCAGGTATCATAAAAGCATATGAAGTTCTTAAAAATGCTTCAAACAAAGATACTGCAACACCTGTAATTATATTAATGAGTGATGGAGAAGCAACTAATTATGCTTATTCTGGCGATTATTTAAAGGGATTTAAATATGACTTTAGCTCAGTATCACAATTAGATAAAGTTAAAAGTGCTTTTAGTAATGAATATACTCAAAATCAATTAGCAGGATATTGTGCAATATTAAGTGCTAATGTTGCAAAAAATGAATTAAATAAGCTATATAAAAATAAATGTAAATTTTATACTTTAGGATATTCATTAGAGCAAAATTATGATTATTGCTTAGGAACATTAAATCCAAATTCTACAAACTTAAAAAAAGCAGGGAATATGATGAAGAGTGGATATTCAAATTATGGGTTAAATTATTTAGTTAATTCATCTGATTATTCTCAAGATTTAAAGGCAAAATATGAGGTATCAACTTTAAAATACAATGATAAATATTATGAAGGAAATACAAAAAATATTAAAGAAATTTATAAAAGTATTGTAACTGATTCTGTTACAGAATATGAAGAATATGGACCAATAAAAAATGGAACATATTTAACTATAGAAGATACTTTAGGAGAAAAATTTAATATAAATACTGACAAAAATAATATAGAAATGAAATTAAAAATATCAAATTTAGATAACAAAAATAATAAAGATGAAAAGATATCTTTAACTAAGGAAAATGAAAATACATATAGATATAAAGATGCAAATAGAGAAATAATTTATGATCTTAAAAATAAAAAAGTTACATTAAAGCTTCTTGCAAGCTATGTTAATGGAAATAAAATAGATTTAACATTTGTAGCAGAATTAGAAGAAGATGCATCAGGCACAGCAGAAGGTATTACATATTATACAAATGATACAAAAAATACTTCATGTAATTTTACACCTGAAAGTGGAAATCCATTTTATGGTTCAGAAAAACAAGAAACTAAAATTGAAACTACAGGTTCAATTACATTAAAAAAGGATAAAGAGCCTGAGAAGATAGAAATTACAGAAACTAATATTATTAAAGAGAATATAACTGAAAAAAATACTATAATAGAAAATACAACAATAAATGAAGTTACTGAAAATAAAGTTAATAAAACAGAAGAAAACGTAGTAATAAATAATAAAACTGAAAATAATGAAACAATAAATAATAAAACCCAAAATAACGAGACTATTAATAATAAAACTATAAATAATATTAAAGAAACAGATAAAGAAGAAGTAAAAGAAAAAGTAAAAGAAAAGCAAACTGAAACTACAAAGGTTACAAAGCTACCTAAAACAGGTAGAGATATAGATATAAGTAAGAATATTAAAAACTTTATAAAATAAAAATGTAATCAAGATAAAAAAATATATATAGACTTGCGCATTATTAATATTTGTGTTAATATATATAATATAATAATTAAAACCAATTAAAAAGCAAAGTAAGATAAATACTAATATATTAAAAGAGAGTTAGGTTGTAGCTGAAAGCCTATAATATAGTTTATTTGAAATTTCACTTTTTAAAGGTCTTCTTTTGAAATTAGTAGGAAGAAGCGGTTGACCCGTTAAAACTAAATAAGATTAATTAATAAATTAATAAAATTAGGTGGTACCACGAATGTTATCCATTTCGTCCTATATAGGATGAAATGGATTCTTTGATTTAAGGAGGAAATTAATGAAAATAGGAATTGATATTGATAACACAATAACAGATACTGTACCTATATTAAAAGAATATTGTAAAATGTACAATGAAGAAACTCTAAATAGAAATGAACCAATCAATAGAAAAGGATTTGCAACATATAATTTATATAATTGGACAAAAGAAGAAGATATGGATTTTTGTTTGAAATATTTAGAAGAAATAGTATTGCAAGCAAAAGTTAAACAAAATGCTAAAGAAGTAATTAAAAAATTAAAAGAAGAAGGAAATATTATTTATATAATAACAGCCAGAAAAAAACCAGACTTTAATGATCCATATGGATTAACAGAAAAATTTTTAAAGGATAATGAAATTGTATATAATAAATTATTTGTTGGCAAAACTGATAAAAAAACATTTTGTTTAGAAAATAAAATAGATATTATGATTGATGATGAACCACAAAATATTAATGCAGTATCTGAAATTATACCTGTTATCGCATTTAGAGAAATGTATAATGAAGGATGTGAAGGTGACAACATAATTAAAGTAGATAATTGGAATGAGATTTATAATATTATCAATAAAAGAAAGGAAGGAATAAAATAATGAAAGACCAAATTAACAAAATTAAAGAAATTGCATTAGAAAAAATTAAAAGTGCAGGGGATTTGAAAATTCTAAATGATGTTAAAGTAGAGATACTTGGAAAGAAAGGTGAACTTACTCAACTTTTAAGAGGTATGAGATCCTTATCACCAGAGGAAAGACCAATAATTGGTGAATTAGTAAACAAAGTTAGAGATGAATTAGAAGGAAGGATAATAGAAAAAGAAGGGGAATTTAGAAAAAAACAATTAGAGGAAAAATTACAAAAAGAATCTATTGATATTACTTTGCCAGGAACTAAAGTAAAAAGAGGAAGTAAACATCCAGTAAATAGAGTTATAGAAGAAATAGAAGATTTATTTGTGTCTATGGGATATGATGTAGTAGAAGGACCAGAACTTGAAACAGATGAATATTGTTTTGAAAGATTGAACTTACCAAAAGGTCATCCTGCAAGAGACATGCAAGATAGTTTCTATATAACAAATGAATATTTATTAAGAACTCAAACTTCAGCAGTTCAAGCAAGAACAATGCTTGAAAAAGGAGGAAAAGAGCCAATAAGAATGATATGTGCTGGAAAGACTTATAGAAGAGAAGATGATGCAACACATTCACATCAATTTGGTCAAGTAGAAGGATTGGTAATTGATAAAAAAGATAAAAACATTTCACTTGCTGACTTAAAAGGAACATTAGAAGTATTTGTTAGAAAATTAATAGGTAAAAATTGTAGCCTTAGATTTAGACCAAGTTATTTCCCTTTTACAGAACCATCATATGAAGTTGATGTAAGTTGTTTTAAATGTGGAGGAAAAGGATGTAACTTGTGTAAACAAACAGGCTGGATTGAAGTGTTAGGTGCAGGAATCGTACATCCAAATGTATTAAAAATGAATGGTTATGATCCAAAAGAATATGGAGGATTTGCATTTGGAACAGGATTAGAAAGGCTTGCGATGTTTAAATATGGAATACCTGATATGAGATATTTATATACAAATGATGTTAGATTTTTAAAACAATTTGATAGAAAGGATGAAGAATAATGAAGTTAAGTACGAATTTTGTAAAAGATTATATAGACATAGATGTTGATGTAAAAACGTTAGCAGAAGATATGACAAGAGTTGGAAATGAATATGACTCAGCGGAAAAACTAATAAATGCAACAGAATTAGTAATAGGTCAAATAAAAGAATGTAAAGATCATCCTGATTCTGACCATTTACATTTATGCAAAGTAGATATAGGAACAGAGATTTTAGATATAGTTTGTGGAGCTCCTAATGCAAGAGAAGGAATAAAAGTTATTGTTGCTAAAGTAGGTGCTAAACTTCCTGAGATAACTATTAAAAAAGGAAATATAAGAGGTCAAGAATCAAATGGTATGATGTGTTCAATAGCAGAGTTAGGACTAGAAAATAAATTTTTAACATCAGCTGATAAAGATGGAATTGCAGAATTAGGAGATGATGCAGTTGTAGGAGAAGATCCAAAAAAGTATTTACAATTAGATGATGAGGTAATAGATTTTGAATTAACAGCTAACAGAGGAGATTTACTAAGTATATTAGGAATGGCACAAGAAATAGGAGCAATTTATGATAAAAAGCCTAAAGATATAGAAATAGGATATACAGAAAAAGGAGAAGATGTTAATAACAATTTTACAATTGATATTCAAACTGAAAATTGTAGTTTATTTTTAGCTAAAAGAATAGAAAATGTAACTATAAAAGAAAGTCCTAAATTTATAAAAAATAGATTAATTGCATCAGGTATAAGACCTATAAACAATGTCGTAGATATAAGTAACTATGTAATGCTAGAAGTTGGTCAGCCATTACATTTTTATGATGCAGATAGATTAGGCAAAAAAATAGTTGTTAGAATGGCAAATGAAAATGAAAGACTAACAACATTGGATAATATTGAAAGAGAGTTGGATAATGAAGATATAGTTATTTCAACAGATAAAGAGGCTATTGGGTTAGCTGGAGTTATGGGTGGATTAACAACAGAAGTAGAAGATACTACAAAAAACATAATAATAGAATCAGCAATTTTTGATTCAGTAAGTGTAAGAAAAACTTCTAAAAAAGTTGTAAGAAGTGAAGCAAGTAATAGATTTGAAAAAGGATTAGATCCGAAAAGAACATATATGGCAATAGAAAGAGCATGTACACTTTTGGAAAAATATGCGGATGCAAAGGTAGTTAAAGGAATAGTAAAATATGATAAATCTAACATTAAGGATAAAGAAATTGAAATAGAATACAAAAATATAAATGATGTTTTAGGTGCTAATATAGCTAAAGAAGATATTTTAAATGTATTTAGAAAATTAGGATTTGACTATAAAGAAAATGATAAATCTGCTATTGTAAATGTACCTAGCAGAAGACTAGATATATCAATTAAAGAAGATTTAATTGAAGAGGTAAGTCGTATATATGGAGTAGACAATATCGAAGGAAGATTACCAGTTGTAGATATGAAACAAGGTAAATATAATAAAACAATTCGTGAACTAAGAAATAAGATGATAGCTCTAGGTTTAAATGAGACATTATCATATATTTTAATTAATGATAAAGAAGTTAAAAAATATACAACTGATAGTTTTGAAGAATTAAAATTATTGGATCCTATAACAGAAGATAGGAACACATTAAGATATAGTATGATACCATCATTATATAAAATATATGAATATAATAAAGCAAGATATCAAAAAGATATATCAATATTTGAAATAGGAAAAGGATTTTATAAAAAAGAAGAAAAATATGGTGAAGATACAAAATTATGTGTTTTAGCTACAGGAGAATATTATTTAGGATTAAATAATAAAAAAGATATTGACTTTTATATAATAAAGGGAATTGCAGAAGAAGTATTAAATTATTTAGGATATGAAGGAAGATATTCTTTTGAAAGAAAAGAAAATATACCACAAGAAATGCATCCAGGTCAAACAGCATATATTAATGTAAATGGAAGTATTGTTGGTATAATTGGAAAAATACATCCACAAGTTACAAATGATAATGTTTTTGTATTAGAAATAAATCTTGATGAGCTGTTTGAAAAGAAGGTTGGAAAAATGAAATATAAAGAAATTTCGAAATTTCCAGGAGTAAGCAAAGACATAGCATTTATAGTAGACAAAAACTTAGAAAGCAAAGAAATTGAAAAGGCAATTAAAAATGGGGGAGGATCACTTCTTACTAACATAGAAGTATTTGATGTATATACTGGAGAAAATATAGGAAAAGACAAAAAATCAATCGCATATACACTAAGTTTTGAAGATCCAAAGAAAACTTTAACAGATGAGGAAGTAAATAATGCTATGGAAAAAATAATAGACATAGTTACTAAGAAATGCAATGCAGAATTAAGAAAGTAAGATAAAAGCACCTAAAATGTTAGGTGCTTTTACCAGATTAAACATTCTTTTTGGTTTCGTCTGCTGAATCATCTTCCTTAAAGAAATAGTTCGTAAACTTTTCAAACCCAAGTCCAAAAATAAGACTTCCAAGTCCAGCAGCCATAAAGTAGATGAAACCATATAAATAGCTTCCACACATCATGCAGAAAACAGCCAGAATTGTTATAAAAACATTAATGCAACAATTAAAGAATATAGAACCTGTTTTTTTCTCATAATGAAACCTCCTTGCCAAATGGCGATGCTAAAATAATATTTTGTATCTAATTGTATTGTACTATATTTTGCATAAAAATGCAAATGCTTTATATTGCGAGAATATAACTAAAAATGTATGGTTTTTTATATTATTCCATAAGAACTAGTTATAGGATCTTTAAATAGATTTATTTTTATTGGAAAATATGTAAAAAATATAAAACAGAAAAGTAGTACTAATAAAACTATTAAAGAAATTAAATTATTACATTTATAATTAGATGTAGTAAGTTTAAAAGTAACAAATTCACCTAGTAAAACAGCTATAAAGAAACTTGCAATATCTATAATAGTAAAGCTAGTGCCTATTATACCTGTATATGTGTAGAAAAATATAATAATAAACAATATAGATGTAATTATAGATATTGTTCTACTACATAGGTAATTTGTAAATTCTTTTCTTACATAAAAATAACTAATAAAAGTTGTAAGTAACATAGGAAAAAATAATAATTTTAAATGTTCCCAAACGCTTTCATTAACACTACTAAATGCACCTACTATTAAATTATTATTTGACCACTGGAATGTAAAATGTAATAATGTTCCTAATATAAATTCTATAATAATGTTAAATAATATTATTTTAAGTATAGATTTTTTATTTTTCATATAGACCTCCCAATCTTATATATGTAATAGAAATTTAAAATGTTTATATTTATATATTGAAAAAT
>CAZSMG010000036.1:0-13492 GCA_964608075.1 uncultured Clostridium sp.
CATAACATTAAAAATGCAAAAAGAATGGTAGAAAGATTAAGACCAGAAGTATGGGGAATATTAGAAGAGGTTATAAAAGACCACCCTGTAATGCTTAATCGTGCTCCTACTTTACATAGACTTGGTATTCAAGCATTTGAACCAGTTTTAGTTGAGGGTAGAGCAATAAAACTTCACCCACTTGTATGTACAGCATTTAATGCTGACTTCGATGGTGACCAAATGGCAGTTCATGTTCCATTATCACCAGAAGCTCAAGCTGAAGCAAGATATTTAATGCTTTCAACAAACAATTTACTTAAACCTCAAGATGGTAAACCAGTTACAGTTCCATCACAAGATATGTTACTTGGATGCTATTATTTAACAATGGAAGTTCCAGGAGAAATTGGAGAGGGTAAATATTTTAAAGATAAAGATGAAGCTATAATGGCATATGAAAATGGTGCAGTAGGTTTACATGCGAAAGTTAAAATAAAGATGAGTAAAAAGGTAAATGATGAAATTAAATATAAAACAATTGAAACAACTGTAGGTAGAGTAATATTTAACCAAGAAATACCTCAAGATTTAGGATTTGTAGATAGAACAAACCCAGATAATCAACTTGATTTAGAAATTGACTTTACAGTTGATAAAAAAGCATTAGGACCAATTATTGCGAAATCAATAAATACACATGGATTATCAGAAACTGCAGAATTACTAGATTATATAAAATCTACAGGTTATAAGTACTCTACAAAAGGTGCAATTACTGTTTCTGTTGCAGATGTAAAAGTACCAGAGACTAAAAAAGATATTTTAGCTCAAACAGATAAGAAGATTGAAAATATTAGAAAACAATATAGAAGAGGTTTAATAACAGATAAGGAAAGATATGAATCTGTAATTAAAATATGGGAAAAGGCTACAGATGAAGTTGGAGATGAAATGAAGAAAAACTTTGACGATTTAAATCCAATATATATGATGGCTAAATCTGGTGCCCGTGGTAATATTAGTCAATTAAGGCAAATCGCTGGTATGCGTGGACTTATGGCAGGTACTACAGGTAAAGCAATTGAGATCCCAATTAAATCTTCTTTCCTAGAAGGACTAGATGCATTAGAGTATTTTATATCTTCTCACCAAGCTAGAAAAGGTCTTGCAGATACAGCGTTAAGAACAGCTGATTCAGGATATTTAACAAGAAGGTTAGTTGATGTTTCTCAAGATATTATAGTAAGAGAAGAGGATTGTGGAACACATGAGGGAATAGAAGTATTTGATATTAAAGATGGAAATCAAGTAATAGAAAGTCTTCAAGAAAGATTACTTGGAAGATATCCTTTAGAGGATATAATAGATCCAAATACTAAGGAAGTTATTGCAGATACAGAAACGCTAATTACAGATGATATAGCAGAAAAGATAGTAGCTGCAGGAATAGAAAGGGCTAAAGTTCGTTCAGTTTTAGGATGTAGATTAAAACATGGTGTATGTCAAAAATGTTATGGAATGAGCTTGGCTAGAAAAGAAAAAGCATCAATAGGAGAAGCAATAGGAATTGTTGCTGCACAATCAATTGGTGAACCAGGTACACAGCTTACAATGAATACAAAACACGCTGGTGGTGCTGGTGCTGCCGATATTACTCAAGGTCTTCCAAGGGTTGAAGAATTATTTGAAGCAAGAAAACCAAAAGGACTTGCAATTATATCTGAAATAGATGGTAAAGTAAAAATTAAGGAAACTAAAAATAAAAAAGAAGTTGTTGTTACATCAAAAGATGATGCTAAAACATATACTATACCATTTGGTGCTAAATTAAAAGTCAAAGATGGAGATAAAGTAGAAGCTGGAGATGCATTAATTGAAGGTTCTATAAATCCAAGTGAGATTTTAGAGATTAAAGGTCCAGAAGGTGTATATAATTACTTAATAGCAGAAGTTCAAAAGGTTTATAGAAACCAAGGTGTTGATATAAATGATAAACATATTGAAGTAATTGGAAGACAAATGCTTAAAAAAGTAAGAGTAGATGATAATGGTGATACAGATATGTTCCCAGGATCACTTGTAGATATGTATGAATTTGAAGATAAAAATAAGGAGGCCGAAGCAGAAGGTAAGAGAGTAGCTACTGGTAAAAGAGTATTACTTGGAATTACAAAAGCTTCTCTTGCAACAGAGAGTTTATTATCTGCAGCATCTTTCCAAGAAACAACAAGAGTATTAACAGAAGCTGCAATTAAAGGAAAACAAGATGAATTAATAGGGCTTAAAGAAAATGTTATTATCGGTAAATTAATACCAGCAGGAACAGGTATGCAAAGATATCAAAATACTCATATAGACACAGAAAAACAACTTGAAGAAGTTTCAGATGTAGCCCAATAAAATAAATAGAAGTGATAAGAATTATAGATCTTATCACTTTTTGTTTTATCTAAGATTTTGAAGTTAGTATACTAAAATTTTTTAATAAATAATATATTAAAAACGGCAAATAGCAGTAATCCCTAGTAAAAAGTGTGAAATTGATAACCTTTGTTACAAAAAAAATACAAAAATGTAAAAAAAGTAATCTAAATAATAGATTGCTTTTTTCCGTATATATAGACATATTACAATATATAAGTATATAAAATATAGGTATTTAAAATTTAAATAAAAATATATATAATTAAAGCAAAAGATATAAAAAAGAGTAAAGGAGAATCCTATGAAAAGCAACAAGAAAAGAATTATGGGAATAACTGCAATAAGCTTAATTACATTAACAATAATACTAAGCAATATAAAATTAATAAGTGAATTAGTAATTGAAAAACCCAAGCTACAAACAAAAAATGCACAAATAGAAAACACAAATGCAGCAGTTACATATTCTAGACTAGCAGATGTAGTACAAATAGGAGACTATGTAGCATATGATGCAACAAACAACTACAGCTATACTTCACCAGTAGGAACTGGTCAATCACATGGAAATGGATATAGTAGCCAAACATTTACATCAAAAAGTAGTCTAAAATGGAAAGTACTAAGCAAAAACACAACAACAGGAGAAGTAGTATTAATAAGTGAAGCACCAATAAATACAGATACAGGTAGGGGATTCTGTATGCAAGGAGCAATAGGATATTTATATGCAGAAGAAGAATTAAATAAGATATGTAATATATATGGACATGGAACAGGAGCAAACACAAGTAAAACATTCACATATCAAACAGGGGATGTAGTTGAAGGATTAACGACAGGAACATTAACAGGAAGTGGAGCAAGAAGTATAAATGGAAATGATATAAATACTATAACAGGATATAAGCCAAGTACAGGATCATCATATACGCATACTATATTTTATCCAACAAAAACTACAAGCACAGGATATTCGAATTCAGCAGTTTCAAGAACGGATACGAGTACTAGATATACTTACAATGCTTCTAGGTATATATCAGATACGACAAATGAGTATAAAACTTTATTTGGAGATTCAAGCAATATGGGATACTGGCTATCTTTACGTAATGTTGATAGTAGTACAGAGTCTGCAAATTTTGACGTAAATATTGTATCAGGTAGTACTGTAACGCTTGGTAAGTCAACTCATACTGATAGATATACTTTTACTACTGATCGTACTGCAGACACTATTGGTGTACGTCCAATAGTATATTTAAAAACAAATCTTGTAACAAGTGGAAAGAACTCAAATGGAGCATGGTCATATGAAGACCCAGTAAGTCCAATAGGAATAACATTAAATAAAACAAATGAAACATTAGATTTAAGTGGAACAAAAACAATAGGATTAACAGCAACAATAGTGCCAACAAATGCGAATGTAAATAATGGAATAACATGGACAAGCAGTAACACAAATATAGCAATAGTAGATGCAAATGGAGTAGTAACAGGTATAGCAAACGGACAAGCAACAATAACAGCAACAACAGGAAATGGAAGAACAGCAACATGTGTTGTAATAGTACAAACAAGCCCAACAGGAATAACATTAAATAAAACGAATCAGACAATAGATTTAAGTGGAGAAAAAGAAGAACAACTAACAGCAACAATAGTGCCAACAAATGCGAATGTAAATAATGTAGTAACATGGACAAGCAGTAACACAAATATAGCAACGGTAGATGCAAATGGAGTAGTAACAGGAAAAGCAAATGGACAAGCAACAATAACAGCAACAACAGGAAATGGAAAAAAAGCAACATGTAATGTAATAGTGCAAACAAGTCCAACAGGAATAACACTAAACAAAACAAAAACAACACTAGACCTAAGTGGAGAAAAAGAAGAACAACTAACAGCAACAATAACACCAAGCACAGCAAACATAAACAACAAAATAAAATGGACAAGCAGCAACGAAGAAATAGCAACAATAGACGAAACAGGAAAAATAACAGCAATATCAAACGGAGAAGCAGAAATAACAATAACAACACAAAACGGAAAAACAGCGAAATGTAAAGTAATAGTGCAAACAAGTCCAACAGGAATAACACTAAACAAAACAAAAGTAACACTAGACTTAAGTAGAGAAAAAGAAGAACAACTAACAGCAACAATAAGTCCAGAAACAGCAAACATAAACAACAAAGTAAAATGGACAAGCAGTAACGAAGAAATAGCAACAATAGATGAAACAGGAAAAATAACAGCAAAAACGAACGGAGAAGCAGAAATAACAATAACAACACAAAACGGAAAAACAGCAACATGTGATGTAATAGTGCAAACAAGCCCAACAGGAATAACACTAAACAAAACAAAAGTAACACTAGATATGAGTGGAGAAAAAGAAGAACAACTAACAGCAACAATAACACCAAGCACAGCAAACATAAACAACAAAATAAAATGGACAAGCAGCAATGAAAAAATAGCAACAGTAGACGAAACAGGAAAAGTAGAAGCAATATCAAACGGAGAAGTAGAAATACAAGTAATAACACAAAACGGAAAAACAGCAACGTGTAAAGTAACAGTACAAACAAGTCCAACAGAAATAACACTAGACAAAACAAAAGCAACACTAGACTTAAGTGGAACAAAAGAAATAGATCTATCAGTAATAATAAAAGAAAACGTAAACACAAACAAAAAAATAACATGGACAAGCAGCGATGAAGAAATAGCAACAGTAGACGAAACAGGAAAAGTAACAGCAAAAACAAATGGAGAAGTAGAAATACAAGCAATAACAGAAAACGGAAAAATAGCAACATGTGAAATAACAATAGTAACAACACCAACAAACATAACCCTAAACAAAAAAGAAACAACACTAGACCTAAGCAAAACAAAAGAAGAACAACTAATAGCAACAATAGAACCAGAAACAGCAAATATAAGCACAAAAATAACATGGACAAGCAGCAACACAAATGTAGCAACAATAGACCAGACAGGAAAAATAACAGCAATAGCAAATGGAGAGGCAGAAATACAAGCAATAACACAAAACGAAAAAATAACAACATGCAAAGTAACAGTAATAACAACACCAACAAAAATAACCCTAAACAAAGAAAAAATAACACTAGACCTAAGTAAAGAAAAAGAAGAAAAACTAATAGCAACAATAAAACCAGAAACAGCAAACACACAAACAAACCTAAAATGGACAAGCAGCAACGAAAAAATAGCAATAATAGACCAAGAAGGAAAAATAACAGCAAAAACAAAAGGAGAAGTAGAAATAAAAGTAGAAACAGAAAACGGAAAAACAGCAACATGCAAAGTAACAATACAAACAACAGAAGCAAACAAAGAAGATAACAACAAAACAGATAAAACAGGCAAAGAAGATAATAATAAAACAAACGAAACAAACAAAGAAAAACCAATAAAAAAACAAGAAGACGAAACAACATCAAAAAAAGAACTACCAAAAACAGGAGAAAACACAAACACAAAATACATACTATTAATAGGAACAATAATAGTAGCAATTAGTGTACTAATAATATACAAACTAAAAATATAACAAAATAGAAATAGTGAGTTTAAAAGCTCACTATTTTTATGTTATTAAATTTGGTATTCATTATGTTCATATTTCTTGACAAAGAAGGTATTTAGAAGTACAATATAATAGATAAAATAAAGGAGATATATATGTCAAATAAAAATATAAAAATGCTAGATAGTCTTGTATCTAGAACAAAAGTATATTTAGTAATAATATTGGTATTATTAATTATTTTATGCATAATGAATATAAAGCTAATATTACCATCTATATTAATTTATGCAGTAGTACTAGGATATACATATTTTGCAAACAACAAAAGAAAAAGTGAGATATCAGAACAATTACAAGATTTGACTATGACAGTAGATTCAACTGCTAAAAGTAGTTTAATAAATTCACCATTTCCATTAATTATAGTCGAAACAGATGGAAATGTTATATGGAGAAGTTCTAAATTTACTTACGAATTTGCAAATATTGATATAAATAATTATATTAATGATTTAGTTTTAGAAGTTAAACAAGATATTGAAAATAACCAAAGCAATGAAAATAATAAAGACAGATCTATAAAAAAGGAGATACAAATAGGAAAAAATACATATCAAATTCTTGGACAATATACTATGTCAAAGAAAAAATCAAGAGAATATATGATGATGTTTTATTTTATAGATATTACTGAAAATGTAAAATTACAAGAAGAATACAATAATTCAAGGACTTGTGTAGGAATTATTAGAGTAGATAATTATGAAGAAATTATGCAAATAACAGATTCTGATGATAAAACACAATTAATGGCCGAAATAGAAAAGACTATTTATGAATGGGCAAATGAATCTAATGGCATTATTGTAAAATCAGATAGAGATATGTTTGTATATATGTTTGAGCAAAAATATCTTGAAGAACTTAAAGAAAATAAATTTAGTATATTGGATACAATAAAAGAATTAAATACTAGAGAAAGATTACAATTAACTTTAAGTATAGCTATATCTAACGAAGGTGAATCAGATAAAGAAAAATATAAATCAGCATTAGCTACTATGGATATAGTTTTAGGTAGAGGCGGAGACCAAGTTGCAATAAGAGAAAATGGAAAATATCAATTCTTTGGTGGAAGAGTAGAAGAAGTGGAAAAAAGAACTAAAGTAAAGGCAAGAACAGTTGCACATGCTTTAGAAGAGCTTATTTTAGAAGCAGACCAAGTAATGATAATGGGACATACAAATCCTGATATAGATGCTTTAGGTTCAGCTTTAGGTATATATAGATTAGTTAAATCTTTGGAAAAACAGGCATTTATTGTAACAGATACATCTAGTTTAACATTAGAAAGCTTTATTGAAAGTATAGAAAAAGAGGAAGAGTATAAAGATGTTCTAATAGATAAAAATGAAGCATTAAATAAAATTAATGCCGAAACATTGTTAGTAGTAGTTGATACTCATAAGATGAATTATGTTGAAGAACCACAATTATTAGAAAAAACAAATAAAATAGTTGTAATAGATCATCATAGAAGGAGTACATCATATATTGAACAAGCAACTTTAACATTCCAAGAGGTATATGCATCATCAGCCTCAGAGCTAGTTACTGAGCTTTTACAATATGCAGAAACAGATGTAGAATTAACAACTTTAGAAGCAGAAGGATTATATGCTGGAATAATGATGGATACTAAGAACTTTACATTTAAAACAGGTGTTAGAACATTTGAAGCTGCAGCATTTCTTCGTAAATGTGGCGTAGATATAATAAGAGTTAAAAAATGGTTCCAAAGTGGATTAGATGATTATAGTAAGATATCTGAAATTGTTAAAAAAGCTGAAATTATAAATGATACTATAGGAATTTCAATATATGAAAATGAAGATAAAGATGCAAATTTAATATGTGCAAAAGCTGCAGATGAATTATTAACAATTAGTGATATTACAGCATCATTTGTAATTGGTAATTTAGGTGACAAGGTTTGCATTAGTGGACGTTCAATTGGAGATATAAATGTACAGGTGATACTTGAGAAGCTTCGGTGGAGGAGGACATATTACACTTGCTGGAGCACAAGTTGAAGGTATGACGATAGAAGAAGTAAAACAGGAACTTATAATAAGAATTAATGAATACTTTTCTGAATTGTCAAACTAGCCACCCCTAAGTAAATATAGAAAAAAGATATAATTTGTAATATAAAATTAAATAAAATGTAAAAAAGCCGTTTCAATTATGAAACGGCTTTATGCCGTATATATAGCGAAATTACTATTTATAAACTAGAAAAAAAGGGTATTGAAAATATATATAAATAAAGTAATAATTATAATAGCTATAATTGTAAGTTATAAAGTAATAAATATAACTATTATATAAATAAAAATAAAAGCGACAATAAAATTAAGGTGAAAGGAGGGAATAATGAAAAGCATAACGAGAAACATAGGAAAAAATATTATAAAAATAAGCATAATTGTATTTATGGTAATGTTAACAACACCAATGAAAAGTAGAGCAGAACAAACAATAACAAGTAAATATTACGAAATAGATAAACAAAAAGGTATAATAAGTAGAATAGAGCCAGAAACTACCATAGAAGAGTTTAAAAGTAAAATAAATGAAGAAATAAAAATATATGAAGATAAAAACTGCACAAAAGAAATAAAGGCAGGAAATATAGGAACAGGAAAATATGTAAAAAATGGAGAAAATATATATGAAACAAGTGTAGTAGGAGATTTTGATGGAGATGGAAAAGCTACACAAGAAGAATTAACACACATAATAAACCACATAGTAGGATTACAAGGAGCAAACCTAGAAGGAATAAATTATAAATCAGGAGACATAACAGGAAATGGAAAAATAGACCAAAGAGACATAACAAAAATAACAAAATACATAGTATATGGAGAACTAGAATTAGGAAAAGGAGACGTAGAAGCACCAGAAATAGAATTAAAGACTATAGGAAAAACAACAAATACAATAACAATAGAGGCAAAAGCCCAAGATAAAGAAAGCGGAATATACGAAAATGCAACATACACATTTTGGATAAAAAAAGCAAACGAGCCAGATAATAATTATGAGCAAAAACTAAAAGCAGAAAGAAAAAGCCATACATTTACAGGACTAAAAGCAAATGAAACATATACAATAAAAGTAGAAGTATCAGACAAAGCAGGAAACAAAGGAGAAAAAACAATAAATGTAACAACAGAGCCAATGCCAGACATAGAAACAGAAGAAGGAGTACTAACATTTAATCCAATAACATGGGAAAACGAAAAAGCAAGTACAACAATAAGCACAAACACAGAACATAAAATAGAATATCAAGTAAATGAAATAGCAGGAGCATGGACACAAGCAACACAGCCAGGAGAAAGCATAAAAATAGAAAACTTAAAACACAACGACAAAATATATGCAAGACTAACAGATGGAATAAATACAACAAAAATAGCAATAGTAAGAATAGAAGACAAAATAGCACCAGAACTAGAACTAAAAGTAACACAAGAAACAACAAAGACAATAAAAATAGAATATACAGCCCAAGACAAAGAAAGCGGAATAGATACAAATGCAACATACAAATTCTATATAAAAAAGGCAAATGAGCAAGATAGTAGTTACTTACAAAAACAAGACACAACAAGTAAAACTTGTACATTTACAGAGTTAGAGGCAGATGAAGAATACACAATAAAAGTAGAAGTAAAAGACAAAGCAGGAAATAAAGGAGAAAAAACAATAAATGTAACAACAGAGCCAATGCCAGACATAGAAACAGAAGAAGGAGTACTAACATTTAATCCAATAAAATGGGAAAACGAAAAAGCAAGTACGATAGTAAGCACAAATACAGAATACACAATACAATACCAAGTAAATAGTATAGAAGGAACATGGACACAAGTGGCACAGCCAGGAGAAAGCATAAAAATAGAAAACTTAAAACACAGCGACAAAATATACGCAAGACTAACAGACGGAATAAATGTAACAAAAACAGCAATAGTAAAAATTGAAGATAAAATAGTGCCAGAACTAGAACTAAAAGAAACTCAAATAACAACAAAAACAATAACAGCAGAAGTAGAAGCCCAAGACAAAGAAAGTGGAATAGATACAAATGCAACATACACATTTTTTATAAAAAAATCAAACGAGGAAGATGAAAATTACCAAGAAAAACAAAATACAACAAGTAAAAGTTGTACATTTACAGAATTAAAAGCAAACGAAGAATACACAATAAAAGTAGAAGTATCAGACAAAGCAGGAAACAAAGGAGAAAAGACAATAAATGTAACAACAGATCCAATGCCAGATATAGAAACACAAGAAGGAGTACTAACATTCACACCAATAAAATGGGAAAACGGAAAAGCAAGTACGACAATAAGTACAAATACACAATTTAAAATAGAATACCAAGTAAACAGCACAGAAGGAACATGGATGCAAGCAACAAATGGCGGAGAAAATGTACTAGTTACAAATCTAAATCATAATGATAAAGTATATGCACGATTAACAGATGAAATAAATGTAACAAAAACAGCAATGATAACAATATTAGATAAAGTAGTACCAAAACTAGAAGTACAAATAACACGAAATACAACGAATACAGTAATATCAATAGTTACAGCAGAAGATAAAGAAAGTGGAATAGACGAAAATGCAACATATAAATTTTCTATAAAAAAAGCAAATGAGCAAGATAGTAGTTATTTGCAAGAACAAGATACAACAAGTAAAAGTTGTACATTTACAGAATTAAAAGCAAACCAAGAATACACAATAAAAGTAGAAGTATTAGACAAAGCAGGAAACAAAGGAGAAAAAACAATAAATGTAACGACAAAAGAAATGGAAACAGCGACTGGAGCATATTACACACCAATAACATGGACAAATGAAAATGTAACAATAACATTACCAACAAAACCAGGATTCACAACAAGATACACACTAGATGGAACAGCTCCAACAAAAACAAGTACAGAATATAGTCAACCATTTATAGTAAGTAACAATTGTACGATAACATACATATACACAGACGGAACAAACATAGGAGGAGCAGGAACAGCAAACGTAACAAACATAGACAAAGAAAAACCAAAAATAAAACAAGACCTAACAGCAAGTGAAGTAACAACAAAAGGATTTAAAGTAAGTGTAAGAGTACAAGATGAAGAATCAGGACTTGGAAAAATAATATGGTATCATAAAAAATCAAACGAAGATAGTTATACTCCATCAGAAGAAATATACACAGAGTTAAATGGAAACATAGCAGGAACTACAACTGAAGAAGCTAAATCTAAAATATATGATAATTTAACAAGTGGTGAGTCATATAATATCTATGCTGAAGTATATGACGTAGCAGGAAACAAAGTAAGAATACCAAAAGAAGGAACAATAGAAGAAACAGTTTTAAAAATAGATGGACAAATAACATTATCTGCAAATAGTGGAACATACACAAATGGAGAAAATACTTTTATAGTAACAAATAACATAAGTGGAGGAACATTAAAAGTAGCATCATCAAATACTAATATTGCAACAGCAACAATAAGTGGAAATACAATAACAGTAACGCCAGGAACAACAGAAGGCACAGCAACTATAACAATAACTAGTGAAGCAACAGGAACCTATAATGAAGCAACAGCAGAATACACAGCAATAGTAGGACACCATTTTGCATCTAAAACAACAACAGATGACTATTTAGTAAGTGCAGCAAGTTGTAATAATGCAGCAACATATTATTATAAATGTATAAGATGTTCTGAGAAAGGAACAGAAACATATACAATTGGTAATGAATTAGGACATAATGCTGTAGCAGGAGGAACATTAAAAACAGCAGCAACATGTACATCACCTGCAGTATACTATCATAAATGTAGTAGATGTGGAATTAATTTATCAACAACATATACAAGTGGTAATGCATTAGGACATAATGCTACAACAGGAGGAACATTAAAAACAGCAGCAACATGTACATCACCTGCAGAATACTATCATAAATGTAGTAGATGTGGAATTAATTTATCAACAACATATAAAAGTGGTAATGCATTAGGACATAATGCTACAACAGGAGGAACATTAAAAACAGCAGCGACATGTACATCACCTGCAGAATACTATCATAAATGTAGTAGATGTGGAGTTGATTTATCAACAACATATACAAGTGGTAATGCATTAGGACACAACATTGATTATAATTATGCTCAAAATGTAATAATTTCTCCATCGAATAATTGGAGTAACAATTTTACTATTACGTGTATTAAAAGTGGTTCGCCTTTTCACTTCTTTTTACTGGATACTTCAATAGTTACGATTAATGGACATTCTCAAACTTTAACGGGAGGTGATCATGATTGGGTTATAAATCAGTCTGGTACGTTTAGTGTTTCGGTTGTTAAAATAGGTGATAGGTACATAGAGAGTGGAATAGTGTCACATGCTTACTATACTATAAAACAGGGATGCCGTAATTGCTCTTATTTCAGTTATCGTTATATGGATAGTATTTAGAACTTTTTTGCTAGCTAATAATAAAATAATGAAAGGGATGTTAAAAAGATGATAAGAAGTAAACTAAAAAAATCAATAATAATTAGTTTTATAATAGTGTTAATAATACTAGGAACACAAGTAAATGCAGAAACAGGAAATACATTTACAGCACAAGTAACACCAACTCAAAGTACAATAAAACCAGAAGAAGAAATTACAGCAGTAATTAGTGTATCAAACATAGATATGGGAGAAGATGGAATAAACACTTTAGAAGGAATGATACAATATGATACAGAAATATTTGAAGAAATAAAAGATAGTAATATAGAGTCATACAATAACTGGTCTACAACATACAATGATGAAAGCAGTAACTTAAATGGAAAATTTTTAGCAGTAAATTTAAATACAGGAATAAAAGAAGATACAAAAATATTAGGAATAAAAATCAAAGCAAAAAAAGATATAAAAAAAACAAAACAAACAACAATAAAAATAAAAGATGTAACATCAAATAATGGAACAGACTTAGTAAATGTAGGAGACTTAAAAGTAAAAGTAAGGATAGAAGTAGAAGGACAAATAAAAGACGAAATAGTAAATAACACAACGGAAAATACAACCCAAAACACAACCGAAAATACTTCTAAGAATACAACAAAAGTAGATAATACATATGCAGATAAAATATTACCAAGAGCAGGAATAAATAGTATAATAGCAATACTAATAATAGGAATAGGGGTAATAGCAATAGGAACAGGAGTATGGATATATAAAACAAAAAAGAAATAGATAAACAATAAAAATAACTTTATTTAATAAGGATATTTATTAATTTTTACAGTATAGCATTCAAGCTATACTGTTTTTAGTGTAAGTAACCTTCCGGCTATGCCGGTAGTAACAAAGGCTTTAGCTATG
>CAZSMG010000037.1:0-13058 GCA_964608075.1 uncultured Clostridium sp.
ATTTCTTCTAAGTTTTGTAATCTTTTAATATATGCCTCTAATGTTTCTCTTCTTGCACCTGGTCTTGATGCTGATATAGCATCAGCTGCTTGTACTAAAACAGCTTCTAAAGTTTGAGGTTCTACATCACCATGATGTGCTTCAACTGCATTTATTACTAATGGATTTTCCTTATATTTTCTAAGTATATCAACAACTATCTCTACATGAGTACCTTCCATATCATGATCTAATGCTTTTCCAATATCATGAAGTAAACCTGCTCTTCTTGCTCTTTTAGGATCTAGTCCTAATTCTTCAGCCATGATTCTAGCTAAATTTGATACCTCAATAGAATGATTTAATACATTTTGTCCATAACTTGTCCTATACTTTAATTTTCCAATTAATTTTATTATGTCCGGATTAAGTCCGTTAACACCTGTCTCTAATACTGCTCTTTCTCCCTCTGCTTTAATAGTTGCTTCAACTTCTTCTTTTGCTTTTTCAACCATTTCTTCTATTTTAGCAGGATGAATTCTTCCATCATCTATTAATTTTTCTAGAGCAATTTTAGCAACTTCTCTTCTTAAAGGATCAAATCCTGATAATATTACAGCTTCTGGTGTATCATCAATTATTAAATCAATACCTGTTAAAGTTTCTAATGCTTTTATGTTTCTTCCTTCTCTACCAATAATTCTTCCTTTCATATCATCATTTGGAAGATTAACTATTGATACAGTAGTTTCTTGAGAATGATCTGCTGCACATTTTTGTATTGCATATCCTAAAATTTCCTTAGCATTTTTATTTGCTTCCTCTTTAGCTTTTTGTTCTAAATCTCTAATTAATGCAGCTTTTTCACTAGTTATTTGTTTTTCCATTTCGCTTAATAATCTTTGTTTTGCTTCTTCTTTACTTAAACTACCAATTCTTTGTAATTCTTGCATTTCTTTTTCAAATAAAGAATCTAATTCTTGATTTCTTTCTTCAAGATTTTGCATTTCTTTTTCTAGTTCTCTTTCTTTTTTGTCAAAACTATCTGAACGCCTTTCTAAATTTTCTTCCTTTTGTATTATTCTGTCTTCTTGTCTTTGAATTTCGCCTCTTCTTTCTTTAATCTCTTGATCTAATTCTTTTCTACTATTCATTATTTCTTCTTTAGCCTTAAAAATTTCTTCTTTTTTCATATTTTCTGCTTCGACTTTAGCTAATTCTACTAATCTTTTAGCTTCTTTCTCAGCACCTTCAATTTTAGATTCAGCAACTCTTTTTCTAAGTATCATTCCAACTACAACGCCTATTGCTAATGAGATTAAGACAGCGGCTACTATGATTAAAATATTCAAATCATGCACCTCTTTCTTATTAAATTTTCAATGTTCGAATAAATATATAAATTAAAATTATTATTTATAAATATATTTCTTCCTATTCTATTTTATCGTTATTCTTATAAACTGTCAAGAGTAAATTGTAAACTTTGAAAGTAAAATTATAAAGCTTATCTAAAATTTGAAACGAGACCATATCAATTCTAATGGTCTCGTTTGTTTTACTTAATTAACCCATATAGATTACCTCCGTGGCATAATTATGCCATGTGTAAAATTAACAAGTTACAATTATATTATATTACATTATATTAATTTTATCAATATATATTATTCCACACTCTTTAGAGAATCTATCATATTGATATTTTTTATTTTCTTTTTCATAAACATATTTGTTATTAATGTAAAGCAAATTGTAATTATTGCAGATATTGCTAAATTAACAATATTAATATCTTTAGGTAAAAATATTGTTTCAACTTCTGCACTTTGAATAATTAGTCCTAATATTGTCATACCTAGTAATAAACCAAGTATAGTTCCAAAAATTGTTAATATTATATTTTCTCTAAATATATAACTTTCTAATTCCTTTTTATAAAATCCTAAAACCTTTATAGTAGCTAGCTCTCTTTTTCTTTCTTCTATATTTATATTATTTAAATTAATTAATACAGTAAATGATAGTAAACTTGCACATCCAATAAATAGTATTACTATACTTGTCAGACTTCCTAAACTTGTCTTAAACTCTTTACTTAAATTTTTTTCTAATACTGAACTTGCTACTTTATCATTTTCTTTAATTTTATCGGTAAGTTCTATTTCCTCATCTTCTGATAAATTGTCATCAATGTTAACAAAAATTTCATTATATTTTATTTCTTTCCCAAAAACTCTTTGATACATATTTGGTGTTAGATAAATATAGTTGTACAAATAATTTTCGCTTATGCCTATTACTTTTACTATAGAATTAACACCATCATCAGTAATTTTAATTTTATCCCCCACTTTAACTTTTAATATATTTGCTAATTTTTCTGTTACAACTACTCCATCATCATTTAATTTTATTTTTTCTTGAGATAATCTTTCTTGAACTCCTAAATAATTATTAATATCGTCTCCAGAAACTGCTATATAAAAAACATCTTTTGTATTATCATTTGCTTCTACTGTCGTTCTTTGTTGATTTACTGGTGTTACATCTTTTACATGTTTTTGTGATTTTATATGTTCTTCAACTTCTTTTACTTCATCTTTTGTAATTTCATTTTCTAAATATACTTCCATAGATAGTTTTCTTATATTTTTAAATTCTTTTTCTTGTATACTATTTATAGCACTTTGTACTCCCAATCCTGCATAAATAAGAGCTGTACAACCTGCAATTCCCACTAATGTCATAAGTAATCTTCTTTTATATCTAAATATATTTCTAAAGCAAATTTTAAATAAGAAATCTAATCTCTTCCATATAAATGGTATTCTTTCTAATAATATACTTTTTCCTACCTGAACTACTTTAGGCCTCATAAGTTCTGCAGCATTTTCTTTTAATTCTTTTAATGTAATTATTAAAGTTACAAATACTGTTGATATTAATGAAATAAATAATGAAATTCCAGTATAATACATATTTATACTTGTAACTAAATTTGGTAAATCATATAAAGTAGTATATGATACAAATAGTATTTGTACTATTAATGTGCTTCCTATTATTGTTCCTATAAATGTTCCCATAACAGCAGCAGCTAAAGAATAAATGATATATCTAGAAAGAATTGTTTTTTTACTATATCCTAATGCTTTTAATGTGCCTATATTTTTTCTATCTTCTTCGATCATTCTTGTTATAGTTGTTATTGTAACTAATGCTGCTACAATAAAGAACATTACTGGAAATATTCTTCCCATAATAGCAATTTTTTCTAAGTCTTCTTTTAAAGATGTAAATCCATTATTTTTATATAAAGGTGTTTCCTCTGTTATTGTTTTAAATTGATTTAATTCCTCTTTTTTACTATTTAAAGTATCATTTGCTTCTTTAATTTTTTTATCAATTTCTTTTTTTGATATTTCTTCTTTATTTTTTTCTAATTGTTCTTTAGCTTTTTTTATTAGTTCAACATTGTATGTAATATGGCTATTTCCCATTCCATATGCTAAGTCTTCTATAGATGAAAATGAATTATATAACTCTGTTTGATTCTTTTTAATTTCTTCTTTTAGTCTGTTTACTTCTTTTATAGAATTTTCTAATAATGAATTTTTATTTTTATATTCTTCATTTACTTTATTATACTCTTCTTTTTTCTTGTTACATTCATAATACATATTGTTTGTTTCTTTACTTAATTCAACAAACCTTGTTTCTTCTTCATCTAAAGAATAAATTTCATATAAGTTTTTATCTATATTGTTTTCTAATTGTTCTATTTCTTTTTGTAAATTAATAGTTTTTGGTTCTAATTCATTACATATTTTTTCTAGCTTAACTTTGTTACTATTTTGTTTATCAAAATCTTCATAATTTTTATAAATTGTATTTTTTCTTTCTAAAAATTTTTGATAAATATTATTAGAATTATAATACAGCGCAACTTGCATTGAAATATTTACTATATTATTATTTATTTCAAGTTGGCTTTTCTTTATTTGTGAATTTACTTTATCTAAAAATTCATTTGCATTTTTTATTGACTCTTCGCCTTTGGATATTTTTTCTAAATATTCTTTATAGATATTATCATATTTTCCTTTAGCGATATCTTTATTTATATTTTTTACATTTTCTAATATTTCATCTAGTTTTTCTTCATACCCTTTTGAAAATTTATCCATATTGTTATCTAAATCTGTCTTTATGTACACAGCTGTATAATCTTTCATTTTGAATGCATCTTGTTTAAGCATTATAAATGCATTAAGCTCACCTGTAAGTAGTGTTGTGTTTCCATAAAATTTTGATAAATATATTGGATTTCTAGTTACTCCAACTATTTCAAATTCAGTATAGTTTAAATAGTCTTCCAATTTTGTATCATCTTTTAAATATATTTTTATTTTATCACCAATTTTGTATCCATACATGTCTATTAATCTTGAACTTACCAAACATTCATTATTGTTTTCAATGTTTCTACCATTATAAATATCATTTTTATTTATTTGCAAATCATTATTTATTGATGATAATCTTATTGCTATATCTTTTTCTTCAAATTCTGCTAAAACATCATATGTATATATTCCTTGAACTTCTTTTACATGTTCATTTTGTTTAAACTTTTCTAAATCCTCATCTTTGTAACCCATATTAGAAAGTAGTGATATATCAAAAACATGTTTATTTTCCATATAATCCCTAGCTGTTTTTTTCATTTCTGGCGATACTGAATTCATACCAATGAAAAAAGCAGTACCTAACATAATTATTAGTACTATTGATAAATATCTAAATAAGTTATCTTTAAACATCTTTCTACTATCTTTTAAATATGCTTTTTTCATTTTTACCATTCTACCTCTTCTATTGATACTGGTTTTTTATTTATTATATTTTCTTCTATTTTTCCACTTCTCATTCTTATAATTCTATCTGCCATTGGTGCTATTGCTTGGTTATGTGTTATTATAATTATTGTCATATTATTTTTTCTTGCTGTATCTTGTAATAATTTTAAAACTTCTTTTCCTGTTTTATAATCTAGTGCTCCTGTTGGTTCATCACAAAGTAATAACTTTGGATTTTTAGCAATTGCTCTTGCTATTGCAACTCTCTGTTGTTCTCCTCCTGATAATTGTGAAGGAAAGTTTTTTATTCTATCTAAAAGTCCAACTTGCTCTAATACCATTTCTGGATTCAAAGTATTTATACATATTTGAGTTGCAAGTTCTACATTTTCTAAAGCATTTAAGTTTTGTACTAAATTATAAAATTGAAATACAAATCCTATATCATTTCTTCTATATTCAGTAAGCTGGGCTTCATTATAGTTTGATATATCTCTTCCATCTATAGAAATTTTTCCATAAGTTAGATTATCCATACCACCTAATATATTTAAAAGAGTAGTTTTTCCAGCTCCGCTGGCACCTACAATTACTACAATTTCTCCTTTATTTATCTCAAACGAAATATTATCTACAGCTGTAACCTCAATATCTCCTGATTTATATTTTTTAGTTAATCCATTTACTTCTATAAAACTCATATTTATCTCTCCTAATTTTAAAAAACAAAAAAGATAACAAAAAATTTTTTTATTTTTTGTTATCTTTTGTAAAATTTTTCCTTATTATTGTATCATCTATTATTAATATTGGCAAGATTTTATTTAATCTTTTTCTACATTCAAATTATTTCCATCTGTTTTAATTAATATTGTTCCATCTTCATCAGTTCTATAAATATTTGATCCTATATTTTTTAATCTCTTAAGTATATCACTTTTAGGTAATTTATATATATTATCTTTTCCTACCATTATAATTGAAATATCTGGTTTAATTTGGTTTAAAAACTTTTTAGATGAACTTGTATCTGAACCATGATGTCCAACTTTTAAAACATTTACTTTTTCCCAAGTTCTTGAATTTTCATTTTTAATCTCTGCGTCTCCCATAAAAAGGAAGCTTTTATTTCCAAATTGAAGTCTTATAACTATTGATGATAAATTTAAGTTGCTTTCATCTAAAATAAGATCTGTCATTGTCTCACACTTAGCTTCTCCTACATTAAATTGTGTACCTTTATGTGGAGAAGTTATTTTTAATCCCTTATTTTTTATTGCATCTAAAACATCTTCAAAAGTCTTAGTATTTGTTTGGATTTTTGGCATAAAAATATTTTCTATATCAAAGTTATTAATCACATCATCTAATCCACCTATATGATCTTCATGAGGATGTGTTCCAATAACATAATTTAATTTTTTAATTCCTTTACCTTTAATAAATTCAACTACATCTTTTCCATTTTCATTTCCACCTGCATCTATTAACATAGTTTGTTCTTTGTTTATTACTAATATACTATCTGCTTGTCCTACATCTATAAAATATACTTTTAAATCGCTTTCTGGAACAAATTTGGAATACTTATTTTCATTAGTATTTATATATGCAATATCTAATATTCCAATAATAATTGCAATTATTATTGAAAGTATACTTATAGCTATTTTTTTATTCTTTCGTTTTCTACTATTTGACATTTTTGTCTCCTTTAATTCCATAAATCATCCATCTTATTTTTTATTCTTTTTTTTACTTCTTTTTGTCTTTCTAAATCAATAGTATACTTACCATTTATACAAAGAAAAATATCTCCTGTATTTAAATTATTAGGTAATTTTTCTTTTTCTATATTTACAATTTCTCCTGTTTTTCTATTTTCACATACTGCTATATTTCCTTCAAATCTGTCTATTGTATATTCTATTATTGCATCTAATTTATTAGCTAAATCTAGCTCTACTTCATCAATATTTTCTTTATTTGAAATTTCAATTTTATTTATTGTTTCATCTAAAGAATTTTTAATATTTTTACCAACTTGGTTTAAAAAGTCTAAATCCATAAATCTCCTTTCTTATTTTTTAATTTTTCTTAAAATTTCTTTATCTTTTTTATCTACTCTATATGATTCAATTATTTTTTGTATAGTTTTGTTATATGTAAAATTATCTAAATTACATGTTTTTAAAAACTTAAATGTTTTGTCTGGAAATTTGACATAGCATTCTGATATAGCCCATGCCACTGCCATTTTTACATAATAACCTTCATGTTTTATTTTGTTTAATATATCTAATACTTCATCTATATATTGTTCATTAATATAATAATCTAATATTATTACAATTGCAAATCTAAGTTCAAACTCTTTATCAGATTTTAAATATTTATTTATAAATTCCCAAAATTCTTCTTGATATTTATTAACTATTTTTAATCCTGAACAAAAAGTATCACATACAGCCCAATTATCTATTTTAGGTACGAAATCTTCTACATTTTTTAGTAACTTATTAATTTCATCTTCATTGTACTTTTTTAGTCCAATTATCATACCTTGTAGCATAGCTTCTTCATAATATTTAGGATTAAATTTTAATATCCAATCATATTGTTTACTATTTACTATCTCTTTTGCAAATTTTCTAAGAATTGGAATTCTTATTCCTATGATATTTGAAGTTCCAGGACAAAGTCGAGTATGAAAATCTTTATATTGTTTATCTTGCATATCAAATAATCTTGTTTGTAATTCTTTTCTATTCATTTTAATACCTCGCTTATATCATTCTTTTCTTTTCATATCTACAATTTCATTTATATTTAACTTTCCTGCTCGTGTTATTGAATCATATCCATATTTACCTTTTAAATTATCTATTACATTATCAATTTTTTCTTGTTTTTTATCTGTATTATTTTCAAAAAGTGATAATTGTAGTTCATTTTTTTTAACTAATCCATCTACTCTTGCTCCAATTAGCCTTATAGGTTCTTTATTTTTATACATTTCTCTTAATATTTCTTTAGCTTTTAAATATATTTGTTTTGTACTAGTAGTTGCTATATTTAATTTTTTTTGGTGAGAATAGTCTTTAAAATCTTTTGTCCTTAGTTGTACACTTATAGTATTTGCTAAAAGTTTATACTTTCTTAATCTATATGTAACTTGTTCTACTAATGCAAGTAATACTTCATCTAATTCTTCTATTTTATATATATCTCTAGGAAGTGTTATAGAATTTCCTATGCTTTTAGGATCTTCTTTTATATATATTACTTCACTATCATCTATACCATTTGCATATTCCCACATTAGTTTTCCATGTTTTCCAAATAGTTTTATAAGTAAATTTTCATCTGTTTTGGCTAAGTCTCCTATCGTTTTTATTTTCATATTATATAGCTTTGGAGCAGTTTTCCTTCCAAGCATAAATAATTCTTTTACAGGAAGAATCCACATTTTAGTTTCTATTTCATTTTCATATAGAGTATGTATTTTATCAGGTTTTTCAAAGTCTGATGCCATTTTAGCAAGTAACTTATTATGTGATATACCTATATTTACAGTAAAACCTAATTCTTCTTTTACTCTTTTACTAATTTCTTTTGCTTTATTTTCCAAAGTTGATTTTTGAAGATAATTTGTCATATCTAAAAAACACTCATCTATACTATATCTTTCAATTTTATCTGTATATTGTAACAATAAATTATATAAACCATCTGAATATTTTCTATACACACTATAATTTCCAGAAAACACTTGCAAATTAGGACATTTTCTTCTTGCTTGATATAGAGTCTCTCCAGTAACTACACCACATTCTTTTGCTTTCATACTTTTAGCTAAAACTATTCCTGATCTTTTTGTTTCATCTCCACCTATAACTGAGGGAATATCTCTTATATCTATTTTTTCACCATTATTTAATTTGTCAATTGCCGTCCAACTTAAAAAAGCATTATTAACATCAATGTGTAATATTTGTCTATTCATAAATATCACCTTAATTGTATTATAGAACTTATGTTTGTATTTGTCAATAAAAAAAGAATATGTTTTATATTTATTTTATATAAACATATTCTATATATTTTAATTTAAATATTTACTTACATTAAACTTAATATTTCCAAATGGATTTTCATTTACAAATATATATTCAGATTTAATGTTTTCTTTAAATAATTTTTCATGTTCTTTTGATTTTGTAAGAAGACATGTACAAAATCTGCTTCCATACTTATTTAAAAATTCTATTGCTTTTTCAATATTTTCAAACTCATCATATATCTCTATATCAATATTATTTTTAACACAATATTGATATATCATTTTTTGAAGATTTTCAAATTCTTCTGTTTCACAATATAAATCAATATTATTATATGGATAATATTTGATATTTTCTAAATCTATTTTTTTATATAAATCAAAAGTTTCTTTATTGCCTATAAATATTATCTTGTAGATTTTATCTTTATTTTCTAAAATTTCTTCCATTTGTATTTGATTATATAAGAATATTTTATTTTCTATTTTATAATCTTTTAAAACCATTTTTACAATATTTATAATTAATTTATTTACCCCTAACATACAATCTTCAATTAATAAAATAATTTTATTATTTGTTCTAATTGCCTCTATTATTAATCTTAGTGTTATATATGGATCTCCAAAATAAGATACCACAATATTATTTGATTTAGTATTTTTACTTATATCATTGCTTTCTTCTATAATTTCATTTAACTTTTCTACTTTAATATCAAAATCATAAAATTCTTTATCAATGTTGTTTAATTTCATTAATTCATTTTTATTACTATTAAGTTCTGTTTGTATTTCGTCTAATATCTTTTTATATCTACTATTATCAATATCTATTTGTGTATCATTAATACTTAGAGCTTCTTTTAATGAATATTCCATAAATCTCCTACCTTAACTCTCTAGAATTTTCTATACTTTTTATAGTTCTATCAATTTCAGTAATTTGTTCTTTACTATATATACTACCTTTTCCTATCTTAAAGTATTTTTTAATATTATTTCCCCATTTACTTGAGTGATTTAATTTATCTGCCTTACCTTCTTCTTTTAATTGTGCTAATTCTCCTAGATTTACTTTTTTATCACCTACTAAATTTTCTTCTACTACATATTTTTCACTTTTATCAAATTCTTCTTTACTTAATACATATGTAGCATTACCATATGAAGGAATATTTCTTCCTTGATATTTTTTAAACATTTTTTCTATAACTATTGTACCATTTTTAAAATTAGGTAACTCAAATATTATATAACCATCTTTACATATTTGCTGTGAATAATCTTCATCTATTAAAGAAATTAATTTCCATCTAGAACATGGATCTGTTATATATTCATTTTTAGATTTTATAGTATTTTCATGTTCTGATTTTAATCCTGTATTTTTTATTCCTTTTGAAGATGACTTTTGACTTTTTTCATCTAAATATATGTATTGTATTAGTTCCATCCTTATGTTTATATGTTCGTCACTATCAAAAGTACTACATATTAATGCCATTTTATCTCCATCAGATAATTCTTCTGATTTTAACACTTGTTTTATCATATCTAATGTTAAAGTATTGTTTCTATATAGTCTTTTAGAATCAATAGGTCTTAAAGTACCACTATTAAACATATCTTGAGTAATAGATTCTCCTCCCCATTCAATTGCTGTGTCAACAGGTATCATACCTAAAGTATACATTTTCTTTAAGTCTTCTTCTTCAAATATTTCTCCTAAATTTTCTATTAACTTATTTGCATTTTCTTTTCTTGTTTCAATATCATTATCTTTTACTTTTAATTCTTTATATAATGCTAAATATTCATTAAATTCTTCTTCATGCTTATCATGCCTTGTAAAAGATCTATATAATCTTATTAATTCATCTTCTTTAGCAATTTCTTCTATATTCAAATATTCTTTATTTTTTAATTCTCTTAAAGTATCTAAAGATATATTTCCATAGGTATATAAATCTAATATAAATTGTTTATCTATTTTTCCTTCATTTAATAAATATTCATACATATTAGCTGATAAATTTTGTTTATCATATAAAACTTCTTTTATATCGTCATCTGAAAGTAATCCAAATATTACTACATATTTAAAATTATCATCATTATCTAACAATCGTAATATTTCTTCACTCTCAAAATCTAATAAAGGAATTACTCTAGGATCATAATGTTCTAAAGGGGCACCTTCTTGATATATTTCTTTTTTAATTTTCTCTAATTTACGATCTCCATAATATATTCCATTTATGAAATTATACTCTAATTTTGATTTTATTTCTTTTGCTGATGTAGATACTTCTACTGTTTCAACTTTTCTATCATCACATTCTACATTCATATTTGCTTTTATATTTGTATTTTTGTTAACAAATTTAAACATATCACTTAATAATGCTTGTGATTCATTAGTAATTCTTATATCATATAAACCTTTATCTAATCTATCTAAATATCTATATATAGAAGCTAATATCATTTTATCAATATTAATATATTGAGAGTACTCAAAAATTGCTTTTTCGAATTGCTCTGTTAACTCTTTTTTAAACTCATCTTTTGCTATTAAATCATTTGCATCTTTGGATTGTACTCCTCTATCTTTAACGCTTTTTACTGCATTATATTGTATATATGCTCCAATAGTACGTCCCATTGATTTATTTGCACATATAAACTCTTCTAAGTCGTCTATATCTAGTCCAGCAGTAAATAGCCTTATTGGAATATCCTCAGTAATAATATTTAATCTTTCTAAATTTTTACTTGATTTTGTTTTTCCTTCTAATATATCTACATTTATTATATTTATTTTTTCTGAATCATCAGAAATAGCAATAGCTACATTACTTCCTTTTAACATTTTTTTAGCTATAGCTATTATTTCATTAAACCCTTTTTCTTTCTTTTCTTTAGAATTTGCATTTTGCATTCTATACCATTGAACTAAAACAAATTTTTCTTTATCTATGTATTGTTCATATTTTTTAAAAAAATCTACAATATTTTCTAAATTATATTTTGTACTTGTAACTAAATCAGTAAACTCTTTTTTTATTTCTTCTGCTTTATTTTCATCATTAATAAAAGAATAAAAATCATAGTTATATATGTATACATCTAATTGTTGTATTATCTCAGATATTGACATATTTCTTAAATCTTTCATAATTGATCTCCTTTAAAAATAAACTATAGACTATATTATATCATATTTACATAATATTTGCAAATATAGCATAAAAAGAACTGATAATATTTATCAGCTCTTTTATACCATTTGACTCATACATTTATATATTAAATCAACCCATGTTGGTGATGCTGGACAAAATCTTTTTTTAACACCAGATAATGTTTTACCAGAATAAAATTTACCACTAGGTGTTAAATATTTAGTATGTAAGGTACTTGCAGCTTTTTCTAATCCTTCTTCTACAGATGAGAATTTTAATAATTTTCCACCTGACATTAAGCTAATATAATTATATGTTCTTCTATGATTTCCAGCAATATTCCATCCTGATTCTCCTGCAATTAAACCACAGAAAAATATTTCATTTAATTGATATTTTTTACATAAATCATATATTGTATCACTATTATTATAGAAAAATTTAGTTCTATCTTGTTTTATATTTTTTACTAATATTTTGAAATCTTCTTTAGACAAACCTGTTCTTTTTGTTAAATCCATATTCTTTGAAATAGTTACTTGGTCAATAGTTATATATTTTTCTTCTACTATATTTTCTTTATGTTCTGATATTGATTCTCTAATATTTGATGATCTTGAAGTAACTTTAGTTGAAGCACTTCTAGTAATTGTTTTACTTTTCATATCATCTTGGTTTGTTTGTAAATTATTTTCATTATCATTTGCAATTTTTGTTGTAGTATTTTTCATATTTCCTATTACTACAAAAGTTATTAAAAGCATTGTTACTAAACTTGTATATAAAACTTGTTGTATTTTAAGTTTAGTTTTATTATTTTCTTTCATTATCTCTCTCCTTTTTTGCAAGCACCTCTTAATTATACCATTATATGTATATATTGTCAAATTTAGGATAAAATTACAAATTATTCTTTAATTTTATTTTTAAAGTCTACTTTTTTATGGGGTAGATTTTAGTTTTGTA
>CAZSMG010000038.1:0-12841 GCA_964608075.1 uncultured Clostridium sp.
CTTAATGCTAATCTAAATCCATCTACTGCAACTAAAGAAAGTTTATTATTTTCTACTTCAAAAAGACATCCTGTAAATATAGGTCTATTTTCTTCTGTACTTACAGCAAATATTGTTTTTCTAATCATATTTTTTAAATTATTTTGTTCTATTTCTATAGAATTTTCTATTTCTATTTTTGGTAATTCTGGAAATTCCTCAGGATTCATTGTTGCTAATTTATATAATGATCCTTCACATTCAATTTCTAATAAATTTTTATCATTTAAAGTTATATAAATTTCAGAATCTGGTAATTTTCTTATTATTTCACTAAACATTATAGCATTTACTACTATAGATCCTTGCTCTTTTACTTCACATTCCATAATATATTCTATACCAATTTCTAAATCATATGTAGTTAATTTTATTTCATTATCATTTGTTTGAATAAGTATTCCTTCTAATATAGGCATTGTTGTTTTAGATGCAACACCTTTTACTACGGAATTAATAGCTCTAAGAATTTTATCTTTAAAACAAACTATTTTCATTTACCAAATCTCCTTTATAATAATATAATATATTTAGCAGTAATAGTAATAGGTGTTGTGGATATTGTGAAAAACTAATGTAATATATAAAACGCCTATATAAATTACTGTTTATAATCTTGTGTAAAAATAATAAAAGAATCCACATTAAATATTTTTATATGTTTAAAAGTAAGTTATTCATATTTTATTTACACATTATTAACAATAAGTTGTGAATATCTAATGTAGCTATTCCGTAAGAACAGAATAAATATATTTTTCGAAAATACGTTTTTACAAACACAATTTTTAAAAAATTTTTAAAAGTATGTATTTATAAATTATTTTTCATTTACTATTATACTTTTAACACTTTCCACAATTAATTTTGTATTTGTGTTATTTTTTATTTCTGTATCTATTTTTTTATGACCATGCATTATTGTAGAATGGTCTCTATTACCAAATTCCTTTCCTATTTGAGGAAAAGACATATTTGCAACTTCTCTACAAAGATACATTGCAATTTGTCTTGGAAATGCAATATCATTTGATCTTTTATTTCCTTCTAGTTCTTTTTTATCAATATTAAAATATTTTGCAATAGTTTCTTTTATAAAATCAGATGAAATTACTTTTTGACTTTCTGTTTTAAATTCATTTATTATGTTTTCAGCAAGTTCTATAGTAATTGGACTATGTATTAAAGATGCTCTTGCTACAATTTTATTAAATACTCCTTCTAACTCTCTAATATTTGAATCTATTTTATTTGCTATATTAGAAAGAATAAAATCTTCTATTATAATATTCTCATCTTGAGCTTTCTTTCTAAGTATTGCTAAACGTGTTTCAAAATCAGGGCAAGAAATATCTGCAAGTAATCCCCATTCAAATCTTGATTTTAATCTATCTTCTAAAAATTGAATATCTCTTGGAGGCTTATCACTAGATAATATAATTTGTTTTCCACTTTCATGTAAAGTATTAAATGTATGGAAAAATTCTTCTTGAACTCTTTCTTTTCCTGCTATAAATTGAATATCATCTATTAATAAAACATCTATATTTCTATATTTATTTCTAAAAACTTCATTTTTATTATCTTTTATTGCATTTATTAATTGATTTGTAAATTTTTCTGAAGTTACATATAAAACATTTGCATTTTTATTATTACATGAAATTCTGTTACCTATAGCATGCATTAAGTGTGTTTTTCCTAAACCAACTCCTCCATATAAAAATAAAGGATTATATGAATTTGAAGGAGAATCAGCAACTGCTAAAGCTGCAGCATGTGCAAAACGATTATTATTTCATACTACAAATGTTTCAAAAGTATATTTTGGGTTAAGTGTTGTATTATTATAATAAGCATCTACATTTGAATTGTTATTTTTTTCTTCTGATATAACAACATCTTTATTTGAAATTATATCATCTTCTAAAACTACAGAAAAAGAATAATCTTTATTTGTTATATATTTTAAAGTATTAAAAATCAAACTAGAATATCTTGTTTCTATTGAATCTTTTTGATATTCAGAGTTAGCAATAAAAACAATATTATTATTTTCAATACTTTTTATTTTTAAAGGTTTAATCCAAGTTTCATAAGAAATTGAAGTAACTTCTTCTTTTAATAATTCTTTTGCTTTTTCTAATAGTTCATTTTTATCTATATCCATTAAAAACATCCTTTCAAAATAAAAAACACAAAGTTATCCACAAAAACATACACAATTGTTAATAAAAGTGTGAATAACTTTTATAATCAAAAATTCAAAATAAAACATTTTTTTATTTAAAAGTTCTATTTTTATATAATATCAGACAATAAGTATATAAGTCAATAAAATTGTGGAAAACTTTAAGATTTATTGTTGATAATTATAAAATTCATAAATAAAAAATATAAATTTCTCTATTTTTATATAATATTTTTTTAAAAAAATCAATAAAATATTGTAAAATTTTTAAAATAAAAAATCCCACAAAATCTTATTTCCTTAAGAAAATTCAAAAACCTATTGACAATTTAATTATATATATTGTATAATCGATATACTTGTTATTTTTTAGAAAATTAAAAAAATAAAATAAATATTCTATATAGGAGGTGCTACATATGAAAAGAACATTTCAACCAAAAAATAGACAAGAAAAGAAAGAACATGGATTTTTAAAAAGAATGAAAACTAGATCTGGAAGAAACATATTAAAAGCCAGAAGAGCAAAAGGAAGAAAGAAATTAAGTGCTTAATTAAAATAAGAGACCTAGGTTAATAGGTCTTTTGTGTTAATTAAGTTAATTTTCATTATTATAGTCTTTTAAGAAGGGAATATAGCATAATGAAAAATACAGAAATGTTAAAAAAGAATTATGAATTTAAGAATGTTTTATCAAAAGGAAAGTATTTTTCGGGTAAAAATATAGAAGCTTTTATATTAAAAAACAATAAAAATAAAAACTATTTAGGACTAGCTATTAGTGTAAAGACCTCTAATGCAGTTTTAAGAAATAGAATTAAAAGATTAATTAGAGAAAATTATACTAACCTAGAAGAAAATTTAAAAAAAGGATATAGTATAGTTTTTTTATTCAAAAAGAAAAGTGATTCTAAAAAAGTTGATTTTTATGATGTAACAAATGACTTAAAATACATTTTTGATAAATCTGAAATATTAAGAAAAGAAGAGATTATATGAAAAAGTTAGTAATTTTTTTAATTAATTGGTATCAAAAAAATATTTCTTCTTTGTTAGATAGTAAGAATATTAAGTGTAAATTTTATCCAACTTGTTCTGAATATACAAAACAAGCTATAGAAAAATATGGAATTATAAAAGGATGTGGGTTAGGATTACTTAGAATTTTAAAGTGCAATCCTTTTTCTAAGGGAGGATATGATCCACTTAAATAGTATTGGAGGAAAATAATGATAAATTTTTTTGCAAATATCTTTGGATATTTACTTAATTTTTTGTATAATTTAGTGGGGAATTATGGTTTTGCAATCATTTTATTCTCATTAATACTTAAATTAATAATGCTACCATTGTCAATAAAACAGCAAAAAACCATGAAAAAAAATGCAAAAATGCAAGAAGAAATCAAGCAAATTCAATTTAAATACAAAAACGACCAAGAGAAACTAAATCAAGAAACAATAGAATTATATAAAAGAGAGAAAATGAGTCCATTTAGTGGATGCTTTAGTGCAATAATACAATTAGTATTACTTTTCTCAGTTTTTTACTTAGTAAGAGCTCCATTAACTCATATGAAGAAAATTGACCCAGAAATAATAAATAAATATCAAACACAAATAAAAGAAGAAAATTTAACTACAAATAGTGCATATCCAGAAATTGAGATTATAAGAGAAATAGATAAATTAAAAGAATTAGAAAAAAATGAAAATAAAGAAGAAATAGATAATTTAAATATAAACATGGAGTTTTTTGGAATTGATTTAAGCAAAGTACCAACTCAAAGTTTAAATGATTATAGAGTTTATATTATACCTATTTTATATGTACTTTCATCTTTTATATCAATGAGAATATCAACTTCAATGCAAAATATTAACAATAAGACAGAAGATAATAAAAATGAAGAAGAAATAAATCCAATGGAACAGTCAAACAAAATGATGTCTTGGATGATGCCTATAATGTCAGTATCTATTGCAATTATCGCACCATTAGGTTTAGCACTATATTGGTTATTAAATAATGTTTTAATGATATTAGAAAGATTAATCTTAAATAAATTAATAAAAGATGAGGAGGAATCACAAAATGTCTAAAACTATTATATCAGAAGGAAAAACAACTAATGAAGCAATAGAAAATGGATTAAAACAATTAAAGGTATCTAAAGATGATGTAGAAGTAAAAGTAATAGAAAATGAAGATAAGAGAAGTTTTTTTAGTATATTAGCACCAAGAGTAGTAAAAGTAGAATTAACACTTAAAGAAAGAATAGAGAAAAAAGAAGATAGTAATATAAGAAAAGAAAAAGTAATACAACCATTATCACAAGAGGAAATAACTATAGCTAAGAAAAACCTAGAAGTTTTTTTAGATCAATTTATAAAAGCAATAAATGGAGAAGCTAAATACTTTATTAATGAAGAAAATTATAGATTAATTATTGATTTACAAGGGAAAGATTTAGGATTTTTGATAGGGTATAGAGGAGAAACTTTATACGATATGCAAAATATATTATCAGCAATAGCAAATAAAGGAATAGACAAAAAGGTAAGTGTTGTTTTAGATATAGAAGGCTACAAAGAAAAAAGAGAAAAAACTTTAGAAGAGTTAGCTAATAAAGTTGCAGCAACAGTAATAAAGACTAGAAAATCTATAACATTAGAGCCAATGAAAGCATATGAAAGAAAAATAATTCATTCAGCTCTTCAAGAAAACACAAAAGTTACGACAAAGAGCATAGGCGAAGAGCCTAGAAGAAGGATAGTCATATCGCTTAAATAACTAAATAAAAAATCGGAAGTCAAAGTTCGGATTTTAGTCTAATATTTTTAGATTACCGTCTTTGATTTTTTAATATAAAAATAAGGAGAAATTTTTATGAATACAATAGTTTCTATCGCTACGGCACCGCGGAATAGGTGGTATTGGAATAATAAGAATGAGTGGAAAAAATTCCTTTGAAGTTTTATCAAAAATTTTTAAAGCAAAAAACGAGGAAAATATTGATAATATAAAGGGTTATAGCATAAAATATGGGGAAATAATAGATGATAAAAAAATAATCGATGAAGTTTTAGTTTCATACTTTAAAGCACCAAAAAGTTATACTACAGAGAATATGTGTGAAATTAATTCACATGGCGGAAACATAGTCATGAGAAAGATATTAGATTTATGCTTAAAAAATGGTGCTACTTTAGCTGAACCTGGAGAATTTACCAAAAGGGCTTTTTTAAATGGAAGAATAGATTTAGCTCAGGCGGAATCTGTAATTGATATAATAAATGCAAAAACAGAAAAAGAAGTTAAAAATAGTGTGAATCAATTAGAGGGCTTTCTTTCAGAAGAAATATATATAATAAAAGAACTTGTATTAGAGTGTATCACAAATATAGAAGTTTCTATAGATTATCCAGAATATGATATAGAAGAAGTGCAAAATAGTACCATTTTAGAAACTTTAAGCAAAGTAAAAGAAAAATTAATAAGATTAGAAAAATCTTTTGATAATGGAAAAATATTAAAAAATGGTATTGAAACAGCAATTATAGGTAAGCCAAATGCTGGAAAATCTTCACTTCTTAATGCAATCTTAAAAGAAGATAGAGCTATTGTAACAGAATATGAAGGAACTACTAGAGATACTATTGAAGAAAGTGTTTCAATAAATGGAATTCCACTAAATATTATAGATACTGCAGGCATAAGAAGCACAGAAAACGAAGTAGAAAAGTTAGGTATTGCTAAGTCTAGGGAAATAGCAAAAAGAGCTGATTTGATTATAGCAATTTTTGATATAACAAAACCACTTAAAAAAGATGATTTTGAGATATTAGATATGGTAAAAGATAAAAAAAATATAATTGTTTTAAATAAAGTTGATTTAAATGATAATATTTTATCTCAAAACATAAAAGAGTTTGAAAAATATTCAAATAATATAGTAAAAATATCAGCATTAAAAAAGGTAGGTATTGAAAATTTATATAATAAGATAACAGAAATATTTAACTTAAATGAAATTAATTTGGATAATGAAATAATTATAACAAATATAAGACATAAAAATTTAATAGACAAGGCAATAGAAAGTGTAAATAAGTCTGAAGAAACCATCCAAAGCAAGATGCCTGTAGATGTCGTGGCTATATTTTTGAAAGACATACTAGAAAATTTAGGAAATATAACAGGAGATTTAGTTACTGAAGATATAATAAATGATATATTTTCTAAATTTTGTTTAGGAAAGTAGAAAATAAAGCGTGAAAATAAAATATAAAGCATTTTCACACAAAAACCAATAAAACTTACAATTAAAATATTTAAATGTCTTAAAAGTTAATTTAAGAAGAAAAACAAAAATAAAAGCAAGAATAAGAACTTCTGTTCTTGTTCCACAAAGAAAAACAGAGGTGGTAATAAATGAAATATTTTGCTGGAGAATATGATATAGCAGTAATTGGAGCTGGACATGCTGGGTGTGAAGCAGCATTAGCAGCAGCTAGAATGGGAATGAAAACATTAATATTTTCAATAAGTTTAGAAGCTATTGCTAATATGCCATGTAATCCACATATAGGAGGAAGCTCTAAAGGACATTTAGTAAGAGAAATAGATGCTTTGGGTGGAGAAATGGCTAAAAATATAGATAAAACAATGATTCAAATAAAGATGTTAAATACATCAAAAGGTCCTGCTGTTCACTCTTTAAGAGCTCAAGCAGATAGAAAAAGATACCAAATGGAAATGAAACATACTTTGGAAAGGCAACCTAACTTAGAAGTAAAACAAGCAGAAATTACAGAAATAAATTTAGAAGATGGAAAAGTAAAAAGTATAGAAACAGATATTGGAGCAATATATAATGTAAAATCTGTAATTGTTGCAACAGGAACATATTTAAAAGGAAAGATATTTATAGGTGACTTTTCAAAAGAAAGTGGACCAGATGGTGTATTTCCTGCAAACAAGTTATCAGAATGTTTAAAAAGATTAGGTATTAATTTAATAAGATTTAAGACAGGTACACCTGCAAGAATAAATAAAAAAAGTATAGATTTTTCTAAAATGGAGAAACAAGAAGGGGATAAAAATATAATACCTTTCTCATTTGAAGATAAAATAGAAGATTTTAACCAAGTAGATTGTTATTTAACTTATACAAATGCAGAAACACATAAAATAATAAAGGAAAATTTACATAGATCACCATTGTACGGAGGAGAAATAGAAGGGACAGGTCCTAGATATTGTCCTTCTATAGAAGATAAAGTTGTGAGGTTTAGCGATAAACCTAGACATCAAGTCTTTGTAGAGCCAATAGGGATAGATACAGACGAGATGTATATACAAGGAATGAGTTCATCGCTTCCAGAAGATGTCCAAATACAGATGTATAGAACATTACCAGGACTTGAAAATGCTGAATTTACCCGCCCTGCATATGCAATAGAATATGATTGTATAGATCCATCTAAATTAAAATTAACATTAGAATATAAAGGAATTGAAGGGTTGTTTTTTGCAGGACAAACAAATGGCACTTCAGGGTACGAAGAGGCTGCATGTCAAGGTTTAATTGCAGGGATTAATGCTACACAAAAAATAAAAGGAAAAGAGCAAATTATATTAGATAGAACAGATGGATATATAGGTGTTTTAATAGATGATATTGTTACTAAAGGAACAAATGAACCATATAGAATGATGACCTCAAGATCTGAATATAGGCTACTTTTAAGGCAAGATAATGCAGATTTAAGATTAACAAAAATAGGATATGATGTAGGACTAATAAGTGAAGAAAGATATCAAAGATTTTTAAACAAAAAGAAAAATATAGAAAAAGAAATAGAAAGAATAAAAAATACTACAATAAAACCTACAGAAAAAGTTAATAAGTTACTTGAACAACATAATACTTCTATTTTGACAACTGGTACAAAACTATCAGAGTTAGTAAAAAGAACAGAGCTTTCATATGAGATATTAAGCGAAATTGATGATGATAGGCCAGAGCTTACAATGCAAGAAAAAGAAGAAGTAGAAATACAAGTTAAATATGAAGGATATATTAAAATGCAAGAAGCTCAAGTAGAAAAATTTAAGAAAATGGAAAAGAAAATTTTACCACAAGATATTGATTATGAAAAAATAAGTGGTATTAGTTTAGAAGGACGACAAAAACTCAATAAATTCAAACCACATTCAATAGGACAAGCATCAAGGATATCAGGAGTTTCACCAGCTGATATATCAGTGCTTTTAATATATTTACAAATGAGAAAAGGAGAGTAGTATGGAAAAAGAAGAATTTTTTAAAATAATTGATAATTATTCTAAAAAACTAGATATTGTTTTAAGTGGAACACAAAAAAATCAATTTTATGATTATATGAATTTATTAATAGAATGGAATGAAAAAATAAATTTAACAGCAATAATAAACCCACAAGAAATGATCATAAAGCATTTTACTGATTCAATTACTATAAGTAAATATATAGAGAAAAATGATAGTGTTGCGGATATTGGTACAGGAGCTGGATTTCCAGGTATACCTCTAAAAATTATTATGCCAGAATTAAAAATAGAGTTAGTTGATTCATTAAATAAAAGAATAAACTTTTTAAATATTGTAATAGATAAATTAGATCTAAAAAACATTTTAGCAACACATTCAAGAATAGAAGAATTTGGACAAAACAAAAGTAAAAGAGAAAACTTTGATATTGTAACTTCTAGAGCTGTTGCAAATTTAAATGTACTTTCTGAATATATGTTACCACTAGTAAAAATAGGTGGTAGGTGTATATGTATGAAAGGACCAAATGTTTTAGAGGAAACAAATAAAAGTAAAAATGCAATTAATATATTAGGCGGTAAATTAAGTAACATAGAAGAATTTAATTTACCAGATACAAACATAGGAAGAAGTATAGTTGTAATAGATAAAGTAAAAAACACTCCAATTAAATATCCAAGAAAACCAGGATTACCCTCTAAAGAACCTATAGAATAAAATGACCTAAAATGTCGAATTTTAATAGTAAATTCAAATAATGTTCCACGTAAGACAAAAAATGATAAAATTATTTGTAATATTTTGAAATTATATTGACATATTAGTAATATTTTTATATTATTAATATGTCAATTTTAATGATAAAAAAACAATTTATGGAGGGATAGCTTTGGGAAAAATAATATCAGTAGCAAATCAAAAAGGTGGAGTTGGAAAAACAACTACAACAGTTAATTTAAGTACTATTTTAGCTAAGAGAGGTAAAAAAGTATTATTGATAGATGCAGATCCACAAGGTAATGCAACTAGTGGATTGGGGGTTGAAAAAGAGGTAGAAAAATCAGTATATGATTTATTAGTTAATGAAACAGATATAAGAGAAGTTTATCAAGAAACGCCAATTAAAAATCTTAAAGTTTGTCCATCAAATATAAATTTAGCAGGAGCAGAAGTTGAACTTGTATCAATGATGTCTAGAGAACAGAGATTAAAAGAAAAGTTAAGTGGAGTAAAAGATGAATTTGATTATATATTAATAGATTGTCCACCATCATTAGGACTAATAACTTTAAATTCGTTTACTGCATCAGATAGTGTATTAATCCCAGTGCAATGTGAGTATTTTGCATTAGAAGGATTAGGACAATTATTAAATACAATAAATTTAGTAAGGAAACACCTAAACAAAAGTTTGTATATAGAAGGTGCGCTTCTTACAATGTACGATGTTAGAACAAATCTATCAAATCAGGTTGTAAAAGAAGTAAAAAAATATTTTGAGAATAAGGTTTATAATACGGTTATTCCTAGAAATGTTAAATTAAGTGAAGCTCCAAGCTATGGAATGCCAATTACAATGTATGATCCTCGCTCAAAAGGTGCTAAAAGTTATGAAAAGTTTGCGAAAGAATTTTTAAAATCAAATGATAATAAATAAAGGAGGATAATAAAATGGCTAAAATGACAGGATTAGGAAAGGGATTAGATGCACTATTTAGTGCAGTTCCAGAAGAAGTACAAGAAAATGATGTTTTAAAAAATGTAAATATTAATGAAGTTGAGCCTAATAGAGGTCAACCAAGAAAAAATTTTAAACAAGAAGCATTAGAAGAACTTGCAGAATCTATTAAAAAATATGGAGTTATACAGCCGATAGTTGTAACTAAACAAGATGATTACTATGAAATAATTGCAGGAGAAAGAAGATGGAGAGCATCAAAACTTGCAGGGCTTAAAGAAATACCTGTAATTATAAGAGAAAATGATGAAAGAAAAAATAAAGAAATAGCATTAATAGAAAATATTCAAAGAGAAGATTTAAATGCTTACGAAAAAGCATTAGGAATTAAAAATTTAATGGAAGATTATGAATTGACTCAGGAGCAAGTTGCTAAAATTTTAGGAAAAAGTAGAAGCAGTATAGCAAATTCTGTAAGAATATTAAATTTAAATCCAGATGTTTTAGAGTTTGCGAAACAAGGGAAATTGACAGAAGGGCACTGCAAAGCTTTAATGGCTATAACAGATCAAAAGAAACAATATGAAGCAGCTATAAGAATGATTGAAAAAGGTGAAACAGTAAGACAAGCAGAGAAGAAAGTAAGACTTAAAAAGAAAAACCCAGGAGTTGATTCTAAATATCAAATTTTATTTAATGATATAGAAGATAGTTTTCAAAGTTTTTTTGGAACAAAAGTGAAATTAGATGCTGGAAGAAAAAAAGGGAAAATTATAATTGAGTATAATTCAAATGAGGACTTAGAAAGAATTTTAGAATTAATTAAATAAATTTATAAGGTGGTAAATATGCAAGAAATAGTTGATTTTATTAAAAATGATTATTTTATATTAATATTAGTTTGTTTGAATATTTTACTAATAATTGGATATATAATAAATGTGGTAAAAACATCAAAAATAAAGAAGAAATATGATAAATTTATTAGGAAGTTAGGAAATAGTACATCTATTGAAGAAGATTTAAAAAAATATATGGAAGATGTACAAAATTTAAAACAAGAAAATCAAAGGTTAGCTAATTATTGTAAGAATTTAGATAATGAAATTGATAATTGTATTCAAAAAGTTGGAATAGTTAGATATAGTGCGTTTAAAGATACTGGAAGTGACCTAAGTTTTGCTATTGCAATGCTTGATGAAAATAATGATGGCATTTTGTTAAATGGAATATATTCTAGAGAAATGTCTAATATATATGGAAAGTCTATAAAAAATGGAAAATCTGAATATACATTATCTAAAGAAGAGGAAGAAGCTATATATAGAGCTATTAATAATGAAAAGTAAACAAAATGTTTAAAAACCAAAAAAACTATTGACAAATGGCGATTAAATATGCTAATATAAGTATTGTCGCCAAGACACGGAGAGGTGGTCGAGTTGGTTTATGGCACCAGTCTTGAAAATTGGCGTAGGTTAATAGCCTACCGTGGGTTCGAATCCCACCCTCTCCGCCAAAAAAGTTAGATATGTTAAATCTTAAGTATCTAACTTTTAATTATATATGGAGATGTACCCAAGTGGTGAAGGGGATTGTTTGCTAAACTTTCCCAAAAGGGTAAATATTCAAATTTATTAAAATATAAAAAGTTAGAAATAAAACAAAAATAATATGTAGGTGTACCCAAGTGGTGAAGGGGATTGTTTGCTAAACAATTAGGTCTCGTAAGGGGCGCGGAGGTTCGAACCCTCTCACCTACGCCAAACGATTGTTTTATATTCTAACTTTTTATAATTTTCAATAAAAGGTATTAAAGAGAATTAAGAGTAAAATAATAGTAAAGAATAACTGGAAAAATAACTGGATTTTAAAATTTCCAGTTATTTTTATTTTAAGTAAAATATTAATGAAATGGTATTCTATCATATTTTCCATTTTTATTCTTTCATTATAAGGCAAGGAGGATTGTATGCATATAGTGGAATTAAAAGAAAATATAAAAGACACATCGTTTGAAAATGATGTAATTTATTCTAAAAGAATATTAAATAATATTTATTCACTTTTAGATATGGTAACAGATATAAATTATACAGACTATAAGTATATTTCCGCCTTGTCTTCTAAAATAGTAATTTTATTAGATAAGATAGATTACATTATAGGAAAGGAGGTATTGGAAAATGTTGAATACAAAAAGTAATTTAAAAAGAAGGAAATTACAAGAAGCATTAGAAGAAACAATAATAAGTACAGACCCAATGTTATTTTTAGAGGTAATAAGTAATATTAGAGATACATCTAGCAACATAGTTGAAACAATAAATATGCAGAGTATGTCAGCAGATGAATTAAGAATACTTTATAAATTATCAGAGGTATGCAGTTTTACATTAGATAAAATATTTAATATAGTTCATGGAATAGATGAGGAGGAATTTTAGAAATGAAAGAATTAGAATTTTTAGAACTGCAAGAAGTTCCAATGCAAGAAATCATTTCATATTCAAAATTAAGAACTAGCCCAGTCATCACAATATTAGATGACCTTAATTATGGTTTATTCAATCAATTAGTGGCATGGGTTGATTTATTAAAAATACCAATGTTTAT
>CAZSMG010000039.1:0-12535 GCA_964608075.1 uncultured Clostridium sp.
TGTTACAACTGCTTTTGCTGTAATCTTTTTTGTTCCTTTTTCCATAAAATAAAGTGTCTCATCTTTAAACACTCTACTATGTGGTATTTTTCTTCCTGCTGCACCTCTTATAATCATTGTTTTACTACCATCTAAAATCTTATTTAATTCTTTTGATTTATCATCACAATATACTAAATGTACCATAATTTTACCTCATCTTTCTAATTTCTAAATTGTAATTTATAAATCACATGCCATTATATATTCTTGCTCGTTTTCGTTAATAATTCTAAAGCCTAGTTTTTTATACATCTTTACAGCATAATTATTTTTTTGAACAGATAAAGATGTCTTTTGGTAGCCCTTTTCTCTTAATAGTTTCAACATAGTTTCCATCAATTTCGTTCCAATACCTTTACCTCTATATTCTTTATATAATGAAATTGCAAAAGATGGTGTATTATCATCAATATGCCCATAGTCATTCATTATTCTAGTCCAACAAGCACCAACAATCTTATTATTCAATTCTGCAACAATGCAATTATCATCTTTATAATTTCCAAAGTCTTTTACATATACTTGTAATTTCTCATTATTGATAATTTCTCTTGGTGGCTTTTTCGTTCCTTTTGGAATGAATATTGCTTCATATAAAAAATTATCGAGTATCTTATATTCATTTTCTTTAAGTTCTCTTATATTTAGATTATTCATAATCGTACTCCTGTAATTTATTGTTATACTTCTATATCTTCTGATTTAAAATTACTATAATATCTTGCTGAAATAGAAGTAAACTCCAATACACAATAATCTGGATCTGTTACACCTTTTTTATAATACATTGTATCTCCAAATTTCCATATCATTTCTTTAGATTCTTTATCTTCTAAAACTTCTACTATTCCTTTAAGCATTATTCCTCTATAAAATCTCTTATCACAAAAATAAACACAAGCCTTTGGATTATTCTTAAATGATTGTACTTTTAATGAAGATGTATTCGTTGAAAAATAAATTTCTTTTATTCCATTTCTTTTTCTAGGTTTCAACATTGCTTTTGTATTTGGAAATCCATCTTTATCAATAGAACTTATATAGCAAATACTTTGCTTATCTATCATATTTCCAATAGTTTTTTCTGCATCTCTCATAATTTTTCACTCCCCTAAATTGTAATTTTGTGTTTACTTTTTCTTTTTTGGTAATGGTATTACCTTCTCTATCTCTGTAACAACAGATTTGCAAAACTCTTTATTATCAATGTCTAACACATAGTGTTCTTTTGCTCCATTATATGGATAACCTTTTTCGGCATTTTTCATTTTATCTTTAATACATTCTAATTGTTTAACAAAAGGCACATTATTACAAACAATAATAACTGGTTTGTCATTAACATATACCATAAATTCTCCAAACATTTTCTTATATCTTATTTCTCCAACCCCTTTTATTTGTTCACACACATATTCTATATATTCATTTGTTGTAGCCATATTTAACACTTCCATCCTTTCGATAAATTACTACCTTGCGCTTCAATTATATCATAAAGGACAAGTAATTTTCAACTTAATTACTTGCCCTGCTTATTGTAATTTATATAATTAATTCCCACCAATTGCTATTACATAAATTGTTTTTGTATTTTCATCTAAGTATATACTTCTAATTGATGCATCTTCAATATTTTTGGATTCTATTACTTGAGTATTTTTTATACTTTTCCAATTGTAATTTATATTATGTGGATTAACTTTTATTTCAAAATTGTTTAATTCTTCAAATTCTACTTGACTAATAAAATTATCACATGCTTCATCTGTTAATTCTGCTAAAATATCTATTTGATATATTGTTGGACCTATACTTCCTTCGTTATATAATTTTTTAGAAGTATAATACATATTATTACTTTCTGGAAAATTATTAAATAATTCATAAATCGTTTCTTTATTTGTTTTTATCTCAAGTTCATTTTTGTTAACTTCTTGTTGTTCTATATTTTCTCTTGATAGACTCGTTGCAACTACAAAAATAAATCCAATAATTATCAAAACCACAATTATTGTTATAATAATTTTTTTATTCATCTTTACTATCCTCCAAATTACTATTTATATTGATAATTATACTAGATTTTATAAAATCTCACAATACATTTAACTATTTTTGTTATTAATTAAAACTTCATAATCCAGTAAATAATATTAAAGCAGAGTATAAAAAAAAGAATTTGATATTGGATGGAAATATAAGAGTAAAATCAAAAGTTTAGAAAAGGAAAATACTCATTTTCACAAGATTATAGATAAATTTTATGAAACTATTGATAAATTTATAGTTTGGATTTAACATAAATTTGGTATTGGAGAATCAAAGGAATTAGTTAAAAATTTTTAAGAAGAAACTCATTCTTTTATTGACTCACAAAAGCAACTTGAACACGAAGAAAGAGAAAAATAGTGGGATTTAGAAAGATAAAATATATAAAATTAAGGAGCTAGAATTTCTTCTAACTCCTGTATACTTTTTATTCTAAAGTTTTATTATTTCTTATATTTACATTTATAAAAATAGTAGATATTATTGATAAAACAAAAATAACCATAAATACCTTTTCTCCTATAAAGTTACTCAAAATTGCCAGCATTGAAAATACAATGACCTCTGTAAAGCATAAACTCATTTGTCCTACTGAAGACAATAAATCGTTATCTTCTTTTGATTCTTTAATAATATTTTGTATTGATGTTTGTATTGATGTTTCATAAACTTTTGAAACATTATCACTAATTGTTTTATTTAAAGATATTATAAATTTATCTTTTACAAATAAATATATTAATGTAATACTAGTTTTTATTAATGTTACTAAACTATTTGATTTTTTTACATTTTTATCAGTATACTCTCCTATAAAAATAATGGTTATAACTTGAAATAGTAGTGATACTATAGTAACTACTGAAAATGCTTTAAAGTCTTTTAATATTAAGTATAAATACAAAGGGAGAAATTGTCTTTCTATTATATGATTAGTTCTTAATGCATATATAATCTTATATTTGCTCTTGCTATGTATTAAGTATTTCATACTAGCTTTGAAAACACTTGATTTTTTTTCTGGTTTGTAATCTATTTTTAATATTGCTAAATATTGTAATAAAAAGAAAACTGTAAGTATAACAAATAAAACCAATGTATTATTACTTATAACTCCCCAAGCTACTAAACAACTTGCTAAAACCACTCCTAATATTTTACTTATACTATATAAACTATTGAATCTTCCTCTATGCTCAGTTTCTACATATTTACTAGATAACGCATCAGATGATGGATTAGACAATCCATTTAATCCCATTGCTATTACAAATATAACAAGATTTGCTGATAAATTTTGATTAACTAATAAAAAATAAGCATATATAATATTAAATAAATTTGAAATTAGTATACATTTCGCAATGCCTATTTTGTTTGATATTGTTACAAATAATGGTGTTATAAGTCCCATAATAAGAAATCTTATACCATATATTAACAAAATTAAATGTATTGGCAAACCAGCTTTATAAAGCATAACTGTTCCGAAAGTTTCGCTTAGTGCATTTGCAAAATTATAAAAAAATATGCTTAAATACATATATTTGTATTCTTTTTTGTAAAAATATTCTTTCATCCTTTACTCCTAAAATCATTTTGACTTTCTATGTCGAATTATAACAAAAGAGTAAATGAAATTCAACATCAATTTATTCTTAATATTAATTTAAGTTAAATACAAATGCGTTGTTCATAAATGTTCGAAAAGAGTTAAGTGTGTGGTAGCATTTAGTTCTTTTCTTTTTTTTAAACAAATCAGAAAGCCTTAAAATCACTATAATTTTAGGCTTTCCGTTAATTTGTTCATACACCAAACTTTTCTAATAAATTTCTGTACAATGTGTTTTATGCATTTTTAGGATTCATTTTTTCAATTTTTATTTTATAATTACTAATTGATTCTTTTAAATTACTTATTTGCTTTTTATATAATTTTCTTAATTCTTTTTGCTCTTCTACAGATATATCTTCTTCTTTTATTTTATCATTTCTTATTAAATATTGTAATTCTCTTAACCTATCAAATGATACTATTTCTTCTATTTTTATTCTAGAAGAAAAATCTCCTCTTGCATATACTTCTTTAATATTAGATTCTTGTTGTGCTTCATATTTATTATTTCGTCTTAGAAAAAAATTTAATATCTTAGTAAAAAGATTTTCTTTTTTTACTACTAATTGATTTTCACTTTTCATATTTTCTCTCCTTTTTGGTCATTTAATAAATCTAATTCATTAAATTTATCTCTTAATTGACTTTCTTTTTCTTCTAGTCTTGCTTTTCTACTATCTAATTCTTTAAGACTTGGTTCTCTATCTTCTTTTGCTTCTTGATACTCATTAATCATATCTAATTCTTCTTCTAATGTGCTAACTCTAAAACTTTCTTCTATTTCTTTATAAAAGGCTATTCTATTTTCTACTTTTTCCTTTTTCTCTTGCAATTTTTCTGGTATAGCATTTAAAATTTCTTTGTCCCATCCACCTTCTCTAGATATAATTCCATCTTCTACTTTTATTGATATTTCTCCATTATCAGAAAACATTGAATATCTATTGCTATTTTCATTTTTAGATATTCCTAATAATGTATATATTCCCTTTTCATTGAATTTACTATTAAAACTGAAAGCTGGAGATTCATCTTCACTTGTAATCTCTTCATAATATGATAAAATATACCTTTTCAATTTATTTCTCATAACTTCAGTTTTTTCTGTAGCTTTCGTATCTATGTATCCCTTTTCTTCTAATTCATTTATATATGCTTCTGCTATCATATCAGTAAATTGTATTTGTTCATTTGGTATTTCTTTGTTTATACCATTAGATTTTTCATATCTTTTTATCATATTTATGTTTGAATACATTCTATCTAATTCTTCTGGAATATTACTTTTATCTGGCCATTCTCCAATTTCATGTTCTGTTTTATTCCACTCTTCCCAAATTTGTTGATTTTTTTCATTTGCATATTTTACATATCTTTCTTGCATATATTTTTGCTTATCTATTTTTCCAAATTTATCTGAATGATATTTATGCTTTTCTGAAAACATTTTAAGTTCATCCATTAATTCTTGCTTTTTTTGTGCCTTTTCTTCTTTAGACATATCTGAATTTTCAATTGAACTTATTTGAGTTATATATGTATCTAATAACACTTGTTGCCTTTGTTCTTCTTCAAATTCATTTTCAAAAGTTAATTTTACATCTTCTGGAACTTTATCTTCTTGTTGTTTTATTTGTTTAGCAATTTTCTGTTTTTCTTCAATTCTATATTTATCTGTCATATATAAATATTCATTTTCTTCAAACTCACTATAAACAACTGCATATTGTCCTTTATATGCAGTTGTAGTAGTTTTGCTTGGAAAAACCGAACGTATATCAAAAAATCCCATTGTTCCAGATTCAGATTCTTCCATACTACAATATGCATCAACAAGTTCACTACTTGGATCCCAATCCATTGTTATACTAGTTCCTGTAAAAGAGTTATAACCTCTATTTATAGATTTTAAGATACTTTTTCTAAAACTTTCTTCGCTTTCTTTACTTAAATTTGGCTTTTTAGTTTTAACACCTCTTAACCAAAATTGTACAACAGATTCCTTTATTTTTTCATCTTCTTTTTCTGTTTGTATAGTTTCATCTATAGCTTGAAAAAATTTCTTTGTTTTTTCTGTGTTAATATCTCTTTTTGCCATATCAACTGACTTTTTAGTATTTTCTTCTAAAAAGTCCTTTTCACCTTCTATTGCATAAGATAATAACTCTTCTGCTGCAGCATCAAATAATAATTGATTTATAACTATATCTTTTATTTCTTTTGGCATATTTTCATTCATTGATATCATTGTATCAATTACTGACTTTGTGCTAGAATCAAATAATTTTAACGTAGATTTTTTTGCACATAAAATATATGTATTTTTTTCCTCATCTGACAAGTCCCATAATTCTCTTTTTTCTTCTAATTGCTTTTCTGAAAACATATTTTTAGATTCATAAGTTTTTTCTGCAATAGCATATGCAAATGTCAATAAATCTTCTTTTGACATTTTTTCTAATATATCTTTTTTTCTTTTATCTGTTAATTCTTCATATTCTTCGTCCATATAAATATTTTCCTTTCAAATTTAATTATGTAATGAGATTATCATAAATGTTTGTGATATTCAATCGTTGTAATAAAAAAATATTATATTTTTTATTGCTTTGTAATATTCTTTAATTTTGAGTTACTATTATCAATGAATAGTAGTGAAAAAATTTGTAAAATATGAAAAGAACAAATTTAGAACAATTAAGAAAATGGAATCTTTCTATTGAATTATCTTTCGGGTATGACCCAACAAATTGTAATTGTGGAGGACATTTTATATTTTTCGAATTAAAAGTCCCCTACAAACTATTGTCAAATGTCTCCTAAGCTTATATAATGTCTTTGGTGATTTTAATGAAAAATAAAAAGAATAAATATCCTTTTGCTAATGAAGTAAAAGAAATGAAAGATAATTTTAAAAAAATGATTGATTCCATGTCTGATGATGAATTTCTTAATTTTATAGAATATATAAACGCTTGTGCTGACACTTCTTACGAAGATTATAACAAAGAACTTTGGACTGGTGATGAAGGCTGGGAAGATGAAGCTGCAAAATTCTATGGTTATAATCCTGATAATATTCAAGATGATGATAGCTTACCACTTTAACTTCAAAATGTTATATTTTGAGGCATATTCAATATTCATATACCTTTTATTTTTACATTCTTTTTAAGACAAAAATAGAACTTTCCTATAATATAAGAAAAATGTTCTTATAAGACGTTAAATCCTATAAGAACATCTACACTGGCTGGGCTGGTGGGATTCGAACACACGCATGCCAGAGTCAAAGTCTGGTGCCTTACCGCTTGGCTACAGCCCAATATAAAATTATGGGGTGGAAGATGGGACTCGAACCCACGGTCTCCAGTGCCACAAACTGGCGCGTTAACCAACTACGCTACATCCACCATTATTGTAGCTCATTTGTGAGCACATATATTATTTTAAACATTTTTTATGGTTTTGTCAATAATTTTTTTGGATATTTATAATAATTTTCATTAGTTTAAATAAAAGAGCTTATATTTTAAATTTAATATAAACTCTTTTATTATTATTCAGTTGTAGTTACAAAAGAACTTGGATCTATTCCATATAATTGATATAGCCAAGATGTATAATCAAATGGTTCTAGTGTTTTAGGCATTCCGTAATCAACACCTTCTGTTTCAACTCTTATTGATTTAATAACTGGAGCTTCAACTGGTGTACTCTTTTCTGCTGATTCTGATTCTTCTTGACCTTCAGCAACTTTTACTTCTACTGCCTCAATTTTATGTACAATATCTAAACCTTCAATCACTTTTCCAAATCCTGCATAATATCCATCTAAAGATTTGTTTTCAGCTGTCATAATAAAGAATTGGGATCCAGCTGAATTATATGATTCTTTTGATAATGTTGAAGAATATGAGGTATAATCAGATCTAGCCATTGATAAAACACCCTCTTGATGTTTTAATGTATTTTTTGTATATCCATTTGCAATAAATTCACCAGTAATAGAATATTTTGTAGTATCATCATTATTTTTTAATTTTCCAATTGTTGGTGAACCTGTACCATTACCATTTGGGTCTCCACCTTGTATCATAAAACCACTAACTATTCTATGAAATGTTAATCCATCATAAAATCCATTATTAGCTAAAGTTACAAAATTTGCCACAGTATCTGGTGCTAATTCTGGATATAATTCTATTTTAATTGTTCCAAAATTTTCTATTTCCATAGTAGCTATTGGATTTTTAATTTCTAATGTTAACTTTTTATAATATCCATAACATAAAGTAGCAATTAAAGCTACTATTATTAATAAAATTATAATACTTAATATTGTTTTTCCCTTTTTCATAATTTTCCTCCGTATTTTATAAAATAATATTATCAAAAACAAATTGTTCTTGCATTCTTTTCAAAGATTGCTTTATAGCCATAGCTCTTACTTCACCAATTCCATCAACATTGTCTAATTTATCTATATCAGCAACTAATATATGTTGAAATGATTTAAAAGATTTAACTAAGTTTTCTACTATATTGCTTGGCATTCTTGGTATTTTATTTAATATCCTATATCCTTTAGTATAAACGCCAACTTCATCATAATTATCAAAATTTTCATATCCTAATAGTTTTGCAATAACTTGTGGTTTCATAAGATCTTCATGCGATAATTTAGATAATCCTTCTACAACTTTTTCTGGCATTATTCTCCTTTTTCCTGGTGCTATATAATCTTTTATAATTAATAATTCTTCTTTTTCTAAACCACCTATTAATTCTTCAAGTTGCATATTAACAAGTCTTCCATCTTGTCCTAATTCATATATTTGAGTTTGAATTTCATCTACTATTTTCATAACCATTTCTGCTCTTTGCAGAACTGTTATTACATTATCTAATGTTACAATGTCATTAAATTCATATTCATTTAGTATATTTAGTTTATTATCAAATACTTTTTTGTATTTTTCTAATGTTTGTATTGCTTGATTTGCTTTATTTAGTACTATATCTGTATCTTCTAATGTATACCTATCATTCCCTTTAAAAACAGTTATTATATTTCTTCTTTGAGAAATACTAATTACTAATTCACCTGTTTGCTTTGCTGTTCTTTCTGCAGTTCTATGTCTAGTTCCAGTCTCAACAGTTGGAATTAAATAAGATGTAACAATTTGTGCATTTGCAAAAAGTATTTTTTTCATATCCCCACTTAAAACTATTGCCCCATCCATCTTAGCAAGCTCATATAGTTTAGATGAAGTATATTCTTCATTTATATTAAATCCTCCATCAACTACTTCTTCAATTACTTGCTTATTATCTGTAATTAGCAAAAGAGCCCCTGTCTTTGCTCTTAATATATTATCTAGTCCTTCTCTTATTGGAGTTCCTGGAGCAATCATCTTTAGAGTTTCTGTTATGCTATTATATTTTACTTGTCTCAATATTTTGCACCTCGTTTCAATTATAAACCTAAATATTTCATCATCTCTCGTATATTTTTCACACCTATTATATCTAATTTATATTGTTCTTTCAAGAGTTTTTTATTACTTTCTGGTATTATACATTTTTTAAATCCTAATTTTTCTGCTTCTTTTAATCTTTTTTCTATTAAATTAATTCTTCTAACTTCACCAGTTAAACCTACTTCTCCCATTATAACAACATCTTTAGAAATAGGTATATTTTTAAAACTTGATGCTGAAACCGCAATTATTCCCAAATCTATTGCAGGTTCATTTATCCTTATTCCTCCTACAACATTTAGATATACATCTTGGCTACCTAATGTTAAACCAACTTTCTTTTCTAATACAGCAATTAACAACGCAAGCCTATTATAATCTACTCCATTTGCAGTTCTTTTTGGAATTCCAAATACACTTTGTGAAGTAAGTGCTTGAAGCTCAATTAAAACGGGTCTTGTACCTTCAATACAAGATACTACACATGACCCAGATGGATTATCATCTCTTTCGGAAATAAGAACTTGGGAAGGATTTAATATTTCTTTCATTCCCTCTTCTTCCATTTCAAACATACCTATTTCATTTGTAGATCCGAACCTATTTTTTACACCTCTTAAAATTCTATATGAAAAATATCTTTCACCTTCTAAATATAAAACAGTATCTACCATATGTTCTAATACTCTAGGCCCTGCAATATTACCATCTTTAGTAACATGTCCAATTATAATTGTAGTAATTGCTTTAGATTTACAAACTCTCATAACTTGAGATGTTATTTCTCTTACTTGACTTACACTTCCTGCAGCAGCAGATATTTCTTCAGAATACATAGTTTGTATTGAATCGATTATTACAAGTTTAGGGTTTATATTTAAAATAGCCTCATTTACAATATCTATGTCTGTCTCTCCTAAAAATAATATATTATCATTTTTTATTCCTAATCTATCAGCTCGAAGTTTTATCTGCTCTGCAGATTCTTCTCCAGAAACATATAAAACTTGCCCTTCGGCCTTTAGTTTATCACATATTTGAAGAATTAAAGTAGATTTACCAATTCCAGGTTCTCCACCTAATAAAATTAATGAACCTTTTACCAATCCTCCACCTAATACTCTATCTAATTCACTAAAACCTGTCTCTATTCTTATACAATCTTGTCCTTTATATGAATTTAAACTCTTTGGAATATTATCTGATGCATTCCTTTCTTTCCCTCCTGATTTTTTCTCTACTATTTTTTGCTCAAAAAAACTATTCCAGCTATTACACGCTGGACACTTTCCAAGCCATTTAGCTGATTCATATCCACATTCATTACATACATATATTGTTTTATTTTTTGTCATAATCTCCTCCTAATTTTAGGGATAAAAAAAATATAACATAAATTTGTAATTTATGCTATACTTTTTACTTTATTTTTTTATTTAATAAATATTATTTACTATTCTTTTTTCCAAAAGTTATTTCCTGGAAAAGAAAATCATGAATTTTTTTCCATGTAATCTCTTGATGTAAAAATGCATTTATTTCATCTTCAATTTTCTGTTGTTGTGGTGTTAATTCCACTTTTATTTCTTTATTCCAATCTATCTCTTGAAATAAAAATGTTTTCGCTCTTGACCAAAAACTTGGTTTAACTGGCAAATTTGCTCCTTCTACTACTCCAACTTGTTCATTACCTTCAAATTCTACTCCACCATAAACACCTGATACCTTTACTTCTTCATCTATACCTGCCATTTTATTTCCTCCTTTGTACAATCTTAATCATTATATTATTTATACTATACTAATTTAGAATTATCAAGTGTTTGAATGTTAAATATTTGTTACATTTTTATTACAAATATATTACATGGAAATATCTCCCATAATAAACTCTCTTTGTGCTTTACTTATTTTAACTTTTTTAATCATATTTTCTAAATATTCATTACTATGTACTTTTACTACTATAAAATTATTTGTATGACCTTTATAGTAACCCTCTTTATCTTTTTCTTCAAACAATACAGATACTTCTTTTCCTATATATTGCTTGTTATATTTTAACTCATTATTATTAGATAATTCAATCAATCTTTTACTTCTTTGCTCTTTAATACTTCCATCTATTTGACCTTCCATAACTGCAGCTTTAGTGCCTTTTCTTGGAGAATATTTAAATATGTGCATTTTATAAAAATTAATATCTTTCAAAAATTTATATGTACTTTCAAATTCTTCGTCACTCTCACCTGGGAAACCAACAATTATATCTGTTGTTAATATAACATCATCATAGCTTTGTCTTAGTAAATTTACAACGTTTTTAAATTCATATGTAGTATATCTTCTATTCATTCTTTTTAGAGTATTATCACAACCACTTTGAAGTGATAAATGAAATTGGTGACATATCTTTTCTAATTTTACTAATCTTGACATAAACTCTTGAGTAATTATCATTGGCTCTAATGATCCTAATCTTATTCTTTTGATTTCATCTATTTTATTTATATCTTCTAATAAATCTATTAATCTATATTCTTGCTTTAAGTCTCTACCATATGAAGCAACATGAATTCCAGTTATTACAACTTCTTTTATTCCATTTTTCGCAATTTCTGTTATTTCTTTTATAATACTTTCAGGTTTTCTACTTCTTACTCTTCCTCTTGCATACGGAATAATGCAATATGAGCAAAATCTATCACATCCATCTTGAACTTTTATTACTGCTCTTGTTTTTTCTGTATATGTAGTAAGACCAAAATCTAAGAAGTCTTTTTGGTACATTACATCTGTTACTTTATCTATTTTTCTATTTTCTTCTAGATATTTTTTAGTATAATATACTATATCATTTTTTTCATTATTACCAAGTACTAAATCTATTTCATCTAATTTTAAAAGTTCATCTTTTGCAATCTGGGCATAACATCCAACTGCTACTACAATTGCATTTTTATTAATCTCTTTTACTCTTCTTAATACTTGTCTTGATTTCCTATCAGACATATTTGTTACTGTACAAGTATTTACTATACATATATCTGGGCTTTCTTCTAAATTAACTATTTTATATCCATTACTTCTAAATTTTTGTGACATTGCATTTGTTTCATATTGATTAACTTTGCAGCCTAATGTGTAAAATGCTACTTTTTTCATATACTTCTCCCTTTAAAAAATCATAAGGAGAATAAATTCTCCTTACGATATTATCTACTTGTTTTTCCTTCTAAAGCATCTAAGTTATCTAGTGCTTTTACAGTTCCCAATGCTACACATGATACTGTGTCTTGAGATATCATTACATTAATTCCTGTTTTTTCTTTTAAAAGTTTGT
>CAZSMG010000040.1:0-7581 GCA_964608075.1 uncultured Clostridium sp.
TCTGGAACTCCATGACCTGCATCTAATATAATAGTCTTGCCAGAAACAGGCAAATTAACAGTTTCTACAATATCTTTATTTGTTTGTGTAGAAATCATAAATGTAAAAACTGATATAAAAACAACACTTGTTATTAAAAGTAATCTCTTTTTATTTAAAACAATCATAAAAAAAACTCCCATATAAATATTTTCTTTTATATTTATATGAGAAGTTTTTTACTTTATTCTTTAATATAACATTATTTTATTTTAATACTATTTATAAAATATATCACATCATCTTGGCTATCAAAATCTGTTGGACAAGATATTTCATATATATAATTATTATTTAAGAATACATACTTTCTTTGAGGTTCACCATAAGTTTGTACAAAAGTAACTGCATCCTGTTTATCTATTTTTATATTTTTCATATCTTGATATTCTACTTCATGAACATCAATATAATCTTTTGAAATATTTATACCATTAACTACTAAATTTTTTTCATCTGATAAATCCATCATTTGCTTATGTGTTAACTCAATTTCTCCTACATCATCTTCTCCAGTCGCTAATTTTTTCAAGTAAAGTGTATATTTATGACTATATTTATATCCTCCTAAAAATTCAAGTCTTTTAAGTTCATCTACTACTTTATTTAAATCTCTATTATAAATATTTTTATAACAACTAATGGAAATAAGTCCATTATCTATTTGTTCATTGCCAATAGTTTTGTATAAATGAATATCTATATAATGAGTAGTTTCATCTTTTTCTTTACCTAAATAATTATCTTCATATGTTTGTGCACCTTTATTATATTCAAATTCTAAACCTTGCCACTTCTTTTTTATCTTGCTTACATTATTTTTATTCTTTTTGATTAAGTCTTTGCTTAAATCTAATTCCATTTCGCCTTCTGAGAAAATTTTTTTACTTTCTATATCTAATTCATAAAATTTAATTTTAAGTTTAGAGTTAAATTCTACGTTTTTTAAAATTATATCTGATACAACTCCGCCCATTATGTGTTCTAAATCTCTTTCTAAAATAACATTATTATTCTCATCTAAAATCTCTATTGTATGTGTTATAGAAGGTTCTGTAGTATAGTCATCTAATAAGAAAGTTAATTTTGTTGTCATGTCTGATTTTTTAACTTCTAACAATTGTATTTTTGGCAATTTTTCTCTTTTATTACTCATATCAACTTGCTTATACGTAACTTTCTTATTTTCTACTGCATATTCTTCATAAATTAAATTTAATTTCGATTTTTCCAAATTTATATTAAATGACCAATTTCCAAGTAATGTTTCCTCTCCTTCTTCTATATATTCATATATATTAACATTACTCATGAAAGTATTATTATCACTTAATTTTGAAATATCTATTTTATAAAATTTGTATATTATATATTCTGTGTTAGTTATTTTACTAAATAATTGTACTCCATTATTTTCTAAGCTAAATATTTCTGTTCCATTTGATATTTTAGTTTCATCAAAAATTTCTTTATTAAATTCTTTCTCTTCTTTTAATTTCAAGTTATATCCTACAATTAAATTGTTGCTATCAATGCCATAATCTGTTAATGTTAAGCTTATGTCATTATTTATTTGCGTTATATTTACATCTTTGCTATCTTTTTTATATTCTTCGAATATACCTATTTTATTTAATATAAATGAAAATATATTTTCATCATATGTTGCGTATGTATACGCATTTCCTATAATAATTCCAAGTACTAGTACAATTGACGCTACTTTTATTCCTATAAAATATCTTTCTTTCCTATTTTTCATTTTTACACCATTTTTTTCTATAAATTTATTTATTGTAATCTTTCGTTCTAGTTCTTTTAGCACTCTTTTGTTTAATTCATTATTATTATAATTATTTTCCATAATAATACCCCCTTTTCTCTAATGCATCTTTTATTTTCTTTTTCATTCTATGCAGTTTAATATTTACATTAAATTGTGTATCTCCTAACTCATTTGCAATTTCTTTAACTTTTTTACCATAACAATAAAACATAATAAAAATTTTACTATTTTCACCAATTTTATTTAATTCTTTGTTAATTATTTCAAACATTTCCTTGTTTTCTACTATATAGTCAATGTTTAAATCAGATCTAATTTCATCTTCTATTTCTACAAATTTATTATATTGTTTTATATTTCTTAATTTATTTTTAATTAAATTTTTAGTAATACCTGCTATATATGGTTTTAAAGGCAAATTCTTTTTTAATTTATCTTTATTTTTCCAAATTACAAGTAATACATCTGATATCATTTCTTCAATATCTTCATTATTTAAAAGTCCCTTTACTGTATTTTTTATAATTATAAATATATATCTACTATAATCATTTACAATATTTTTCAAATCTAATTCATTATTAATCATATATGACTTTATTGTTTTCTTCTCCATTAATTTTCCCCCTTTATTGCTCTTATTTAATCATCTCTCACTTATATATTAACATTAAAACAAAAAAACTTACACTTTTTTTAATTTCTTTTTTATATAATTTGGTTATTGACTTACATTATTATAGTATAATAAAATAACTATATTAAAAAGGAGGCGATTACAATTAAAAATATATTTAAAATTATAACAATTTTTATACTTATTTTACTTTTAGGACTTGCTATTTTTGTAAACTTAAAATATTCAAACAAATCTACTAATACTATAAACGAAATATCTGATGTAAAAATCGAAAAAGAAGAAGAAAATATTCCAAAAGAAAATAAAAAACAAAACGAATACCTTGTAAATACTCAAGAGCCAAATTCTTTAGTTTCATATAATGGTTGGCTATCAACTAGTGGGACAAGATTAGTAAACGAAAATCAACAAGAAGTACAACTAACAGGAATTAGTAGTCATGGAATACAATGGTTTCCTGAAGTTGTAACATATGATAACTTAAAATATTTAAAAGAAAATTGGAATACAAATGTATTTAGAGTTGCAATGTACTCTGAAGGATATGTCGCAACTCCAGATAAAGTAAAAAATACTTTAATTAATATTGTTGATATGTGCATAGATTTAGATATGTATGTTATTATTGACTGGCATATTTTAGCTGATAATAATCCTAATATATATTCAAATCAGGCAAGTTTATTTTTTGATGAAATATCTACAAAGTATGCAAATACCCCTAACGTGATATATGAAATATGTAATGAACCAAACGGAAATGATGTTACATGGGATAAAGATATTAAACCATATGCAGAAAAAATTATTCCAATAATTAGAAAAAATAGCCCAAAATCATTAATTATAGTAGGTACTCCTTTCTGGTGCCAAAAGTTAGAAGTAGCCGCTGATAATCCTCTAAATTTTAATAATATTGTATATGCATGTCACTTTTATTCAGGCTCACATGGAAATGAACTTAAAAATTCTATAGATTATGCTCTTTCTAAGAATATACCTATATTTGTTTCTGAATGTGGAATGACTGATGCCTCTGGTAATGGCATATTATATTTTAATGAATTTGACTCTTGGATTAAATTTTTAGATAATAGAAATATTAGTTGGATTGTTTGGTCTTTTGCAAATAAAGATGAGTCATCGGCTATTTTAAAACCAAACTATAATACATCTGCAAATCCAAAATTAAATATTGATGATTATTTAACAGAGGCTGGTAAACATTTAAAAAATATATTTAATCAAAGAAAAATAAAAGCAAACTAGGTTTGCTTTTATTTATCTTTGATATTTTCTTCTATCAACTGCATAACTACTTCCCATGACGGATTTAGCTACATGTTTTACTTGTGCCCCAACTTCTCCAATCTCTAGAATATTACTAAATCTTCCGACTGTTGCTATTACTACCCCAATTGATACTGATGTTAAAGGAAATTGTTCAATTATTCCTTTTCTATTTTCTACTTCAATATATCCTTTTTGCCTATCTTCTTCTGTAAAAAATTTCTTTACATTATTATCAAATGTAATAATAATGTCCTGACACAATTTTTCATAATTTGTAGATGGAACTATTGCAACAAAATCATCTCCACCTATATGACCTACAAAGCTTCCTTCGCTTACATTATTATGCACACAACTAATAATTGCTTTTGACGTAAATTCAATAATATCGTCACCTTTTAAAAATCCATATACATCATTATAGGCTTTGAAATTATCCAAATCTACATATAAAACTGCAAATTCTTCTTTATTAGATAATCTTTTCTTTAGTTCAGCATGTATTTGTACATTTCCTGGAAGTCCTGTAAGTGGGCTTACTTTTCTATTAGTTGAAAGTAATCTATTTAAATTTTTCACTGTATAGTATAAATATTCCTCATCTACTGGTTTTTTTATATAATACTCAATAGATTCACTTAATATTTTAATTCTATGTTCTTTATCTTTATTAGAAGAAACAACTATTACTGGTGTTATAGTATTATCTTCATCTCGCCTAATTTGCTTGCATAATTCTATGACATCTCTATCTATAGCATCTTCATTTATAATAATTAGTGATGGAATATTTTTTAGTGCTACATCTATTTCTTCAGATTTAACACTTATAAATTTATATTCTTTATCATTCTTAAACAATTCTCTAAATACAAGTATAGAAGATGCATCATCATCAATAATATATATTTCTTGTACCATTTCTTCCTCCAATAATAGTTTTTTTTATTATATACAAACAATATAATTTATTTCAAGTACTTTAATTAGATTTCTTACTTTTTTTAGAACTTTTAATTACTTCTAGTTTTTCATTTAAAAACTCTGTAATTTTTTCAGACTTCATAGTTGGAAATGCTGCTTTTAATCTATTAATTCTTTTATATGTTTTTCTAATAAATTTGTCTTTCTTTTTGTTTAAATCATCTATTATTGTTTGAATACTATCTGCTGATTTATCTATAGTTTTACTTATAATTTTTATTTCTTTTAGTTTTGTTTTTATTTGTTGATTTATATTTTCTATATGTTTAAGTGCTTTATCTATTTGTGTTATACTAATTATACTTATAATAATATCAATAATTATATAAATAACTAATAATATATCTATATACCATATTATTTGATTATCTATCAAACTTAATTTTTGACTAATAAAGGGATTTATATAATTTATAAATAAAACTCCAAGTATACCCCAAAATATTGAATTAGTTAGACAAACTCTTCCATGTATATTAAATTTGTGATCTGTATAATCCCAATATTTAGTATTAAATGTTTTTTCTAATAAATATCCTACTATATATTCCCATATAGATAATACAAAAAAGGATATCAAAAATAATAATATAATATTTCCTTTAAATTGTTGTAAAAACACAAACATAATTATTGCACCTATACCATATATAGGACAAAAAGGTCCATTTAAAAAACCACTATTGACAGGCTCTTTTTGCATAAAAGTTTTTACTACTGACTCTAATACCCATCCGAAAAAATGAATAAATTAAAAAATAAGTCAATATATTAATAAAATTTATTTCCATCATTTTACCTCTTATAATTTATTAAAGGTTGAAAGTAAAGAACTTTCAACCTTCTTTATTATTGTCTTGTACATTTTGCTTTAAAAGTAGCTGTCAATCCATTTGAATTATATACTTTTACTTCTAATTTATTTTCTCCTTCTTCCAGTTCATATGAATATTCAAATTCTTTATCACTTATATTTAATCTATATCCTTGTCCATTAAGTATAAATTCTACTTTTTCTAATTTTTCATCATCTGACGCATTAATTATAAATCTCTTTCCATCAGTTGTAACTTCAAGTTTAGGCTTAGTAACAGCTTTTACATCTTGTTGTTTAGTAGTCGTTTTATTATTTACGTCAATAGCAACTACTGTTAAAGTGTGTAATCCTTGTGGTATTTCAACTAATTGTTCTGCTTTCATATCTCCAATTTCTACTTTAGTTTCTTCTTGTTCATCCCATCTATATGTTATATATGATATTTTATTAGTTCCTTCTACTGATATTTTTATGTTTGATTCCTCTGCTGATATATCTATTTTTGGGTCTTCTTCTGCTATATATTTTCCTTCATTTTGTGATACCTGTCCATCAACATCTGTTGCAATAACTTTTAAATTATTTGTTCCAATAGGTATATCGATTACTTTTTGTATTTGAGCTAATCCATCTCCTTGGATCACTTGTTCATTTTCTCCATTCCAGCTATATGAAACTTCTTTTATTTGTTTTGTGTGCTTTACGCTTATCGTAATGGTATCATCTCCATTATTTTCTATAGAAATAGTTGGTTTTGGTAATTCTTTTATTTCTGCTCCTCTTGCGTTTTTATATAGAGAAACTCCTGCTGTAGCAATTAGAAGCACACCAAATATTAATAAGCAAACTACTAGAACTCTTAATATTATTTTTATATCTATAGGTCCTCCACCTCTTTTATTATTGTCTGTATATAAAATTTGATTCATTTATTACACCTCTTTTGTTATACTACGGAAAATTATACCATAAGGTTTTTTTAAAGTAAACATTTTTAAAAAAGAAATAGAAGATTTTAAAATCTTCTATTTCTTATCTTTATATTATAATACAAATTTCTTTATTAAGAATACTCCTCCAGCAAATGTAACAAGTATTGTAACTCCTAAAACATAGTATATTGTATCTATATCTTTAGCTCCTAATTTAATTGATAACATTACTGGTGCATCATCTATATCATCTTCTCCATCTTTTTTATTGTCTGGTGTTGAATCTCTATCTGGCACACCTTTGTCATTATAATCTTCTGATATTTCTGCAATATTTGTTTTTAGTCCCATATTATCTTTATTATTTATCCAAGTTAGAGTCACTTCCACAGTTGCACTTTCTCCTGGCTGTAATAATTTGTTTTCTAATAATCTTGTTGATATAACATTATTTCCTTCATCTTTCCATCCTTTATTATCTGCAGCTACAAATTTTAGTCCTTTTGGAACATAATCTGTAATTTCTTTTGCATAACCTGCTATATCCCCTTCATTTGTTACTCTAATTTTATACACAAATTTTACTATAACTTTAGATAACTTCTTTCTGTCTAAATCTACTTTTACTATTTCTTCAGGATCATCTTCTGCTTTATGCCCTGTATTTGTTACTTTTTGTTTTCCATTTTCAATAACAATTGCTTTGGTTACCCATTTTCTAAGTGCTAAATCAAAGTATTGTACTTTTACATGTTCAACATCTTGATCATCTTCTCCATCTATCCATTCATCTGGTGTAGAATCGATGTCATCTACTGGCTTTCCATTTTCATCTGAATCTTCTGAAATCTGTGCATGGTTTGTAATTATATAATCAGATGATTTTGGGTCTTTTACTTTAAATGCAATTTTTAGATTTCTGTAATCTGGATTTGTTTCACTTATTTTAGCATTTTTATCGAATGCTTTTAATAAATTACTTCTTCCTGTTTCTGTTTCCTGTTCTTTAGATAAGTAATCTGTTGTCACTTTGTCTGCTTTAGAAACATCATCTGTTTGTTTTCCATCTTTATCATACATTATCCATCTA
>CAZSMG010000040.1:7591-12482 GCA_964608075.1 uncultured Clostridium sp.
TTTTTTGTATCTTTTTCAGGTAAATATTCTATATAATCTGGAATATCATCTGTTTCTTCAGTTGCATATCCATCTATCATTCCTTCATTATATACTCTTATAGTATATGTAACTATATCTCCTACTACAACTTCTATTGGTGTTTTAGGATGTGTATATGTTATCTTTCCATCTTTATATGTTACAACAGGAATTCTTGATGTAACAGTTTCTCCACTAATATCTGTAATAAATTTTCTTAATGCTAAATCAAAGTATTGTAATTTGATATTATCATAATCCTCATCATCTTCATATTTTACCCATTTTTTAGTATCTGAATCTCTGTCTTTTGCTTCTGTTTTTCCGTCATCATATGTTGATTTTGATATTTCAGCTTCATTTCTAATTATTTTTTCATAAGTATTTGGTGCTGTAACTTTTAACATGATAGATAACTCTTTGTAAGATAATCCTGATCCTTTTCCATCATCATTTTTTCTATCATATGCTTTAAGCAAGTTACTATTTTGTGATCCTTCTACTTCTTTTGATAAGTAATTACTTGATACAAACTCTATTTTTCCATCTTTGTTTATATCTGTATCTTTAAATGTCCAATAATAATTTGAGTTAAATTCAATAGCCTTCTTATCTTCTGCAGATAATTCTGTAGCTTTATCTAAATTTAAACTTCCATCTGGGTTTATAACTATGTTATTAGACCAAACAAATTCTAGTCCATATGGTATATCTTCTGTTATTTCTTTAGCATATCCATCTAAGTCACCTTCATTATATATTCTAAAAGTATATGTTACATAGTTTCCATTTTGTACAAATAATGGATCTTTACCTACGTTATATATTGCTGTTGTTTCTTGTTGTGATTTTAATTTAGTAGAATCTACACTTTCTATTTTTCTTCCTCTTGTAGTATCTCCGTTAATTTCTGTTATATATTTTACTAATTTTAAATCATACGCTTTTGGTAATAATATTAATTTTTCAAAGTCATCATCATCTTGTTCACCTTTATAGAAATATTCACTATCTGCTAAATCATCTTTATTTGAATTATTTCCCTTATATCCTATATCTTCTGTAAGTAAGCTATTTGCTGTAACATTTGGTGTTGTAGCTGGTTCAGAATCTCTGTCTGCGCCTTTTGCGTTTGTTATTGTTAAATTATCTTCACTATTATATTCTTCACTTATCCAAGCAACATTTGTTAATACTTTTTGTTTTTCACCTGCTTCTTGAATAACTGTACAATTAATTTCTATTGTATCTTTATCTAATTTATCTGTTACATATGAATTTAATCCTGTAATATTTTTTGTTTTATCTAATTTAAATATTAATTTATTTGTAGTTTCATCATATGTTACTTTATAAGTATTTCCTTTTGATGATGTAACAATATCACCTGTTTTTAGATTACTTTTTAAACCTGTTGGTAATTGATCTATAATTTCTGTTGCATATCCATCTTTATCACTTTCGTTATATATACTTATATTATATGTAACAACACTTCCTGTTTGAATTGTTACTGGATCTTTTTTATGTGCATATTTTGCTGTTTCATTATCTTTATCTAAAGTATTTTTTGTATCTATGTTTGGTATTCTAGAGTTTGCCTCTGTTAATGCTATACCATCTACTTTTGTTATATATTTTCTTAAAGCTAAATCAAAAGTTCCTATTTTAAATGGAATATCATAATCAAATCTTTGTAGTTTTGGTTCAACTAATGGTTGATCAACAATTGCTCCATCTTCTACATAAATTTTTGCAGTTCTTGTTTGATAAGATATACTAATATCTATATTTATCTTTCCAATTGAAGCTTTTGGTATTGATATATAAAATTCTGTATTTATTAATTGTGATATATCTGTTTTATTTAAAGATACTCCTTTGCTATCTACAAATGTATAGTTTGTAATTGGTTTATTTGAAGCATTTGATATATTTAATTGTATATCATATGGTGTATTATTATTTTTATCTAATTTAATAGGTCCTGCTATATAATTATCTCCTACAATTTTTGTAGTTAACATTGAATTTGATGTTGTAGAAATTGGTCTTTCTGAATCTGTACTTCTAGTATAAGTAGCTCCATTTTTATTTGCATCATCAATTAGATATCTATATAATATTTCTGCTTGTTCTCCTCTTTCTTCTAATTGCCTTTTAGCTCCTGCCGTTGTTCCTTTCATATTTTCATAACTAACTCCACTATTAGATGTATATGTAAGCCAAGAATTTAATCCATATTTATCATATGCTGTACCAGCATTTGTAAAGTGCCATATTGCAGCTTGTTGTATAGCCATTATATCATCTATAGTTAATATAGTTGTATATCCACCTTTATCTAGCGCACCATAATATATATATCCAGAATAATCATATTCTTGACCAGAAACATAATAATAGTTATTATCTATATCAGTAACTTCAATTCCAAGTTCAGGAAGTCTACTACATTTATATATTCCAACTTTCTCTAATAATGTTTCTATATCTGCAGTTGTTGATGTACCTTTTATATATAAATTATCTACTAAATATAATACTTTATTATAATAATTACTATTTGCAAGTTCTTTTACATATGTATGTGTACTATTAGACATAACTTCCTTATCTCTTAAATCACATAATGCACTATATGTTTTTCTTATACTTGCATCTGATTGACCATCATCATTATAAAATCCCGCTCCAGCTTTTAAACAATATAAATTTGTTTTAGAATAATCATTATATTCTGCTCCAGTCCCAGCTTTATATGATACTAAATTCCATATATGCTTTCCATTAGCACCAGCTGCTTGACTTGCAGCATTTCCTATTCCATAACCATTTGCTGTACCTGGAATTACTGGTGAAAGTCCTACATACAATGTATCAGCAGCTGCATTTGATATATTAAAGTTTAAAAACATGCTTGATAAAATCATAACTCCTATTAAAATTAAAAATAATTTTTTTAGATTCATATTAAAAACCTCTCTTTTCTAATATTTATAATACGTCTATAATAATTCTATATACTTATGAAATATAAGTCAATAGGATAATTTGCCAATAATTTGGCATTGTAATATTTAGCTTAAAATTCCTCTACGGAAATAGTTTTCTAGAATTTTAAAGTCCCATATTACAATTATATTACATTTTTGTTACAAAATCAAGATGTTACGTAAAGTATTTTTTAAATCATAAGTTTCTCACTACTTTCATATATATAATTTAGGTGAAATTATTATGAAATTTAAAATTATAAATATTTGTATTATTTTGATTTTTTTATTAATACCTATTACATATGCTAATAATGAAGATAATGAAAAAATAGATATAAACTTAATTCAAACTGAAATTGTAGAAACCTCTTCTGATATTTCAAAAGAACCTACTATTAATTCTAGATCAGCTATTGTAATAGATAGAAAAAGTAAAGAAATTCTATATGGAAAAAAAGAATATGATAAAAGGAAAATGGCATCAACAACTAAAATAATGACTGCAATTGTGGTACTAGAAAATAGCAATTTATCTGACACAGCTAACATTTCTAAAAAGTCAGCTGGAACTGGTGGGTCTAGATTAGGCCTTAAAGTGGGAGATAAGGTTACAATTTATGATTTATTATATGGTCTTATGCTATGCTCAGGAAATGATGCTGCAGTAGCGTTAGCAGAACATGTTGGAGGGAGCGTTGAAGGATTTGCTGAATTGATGAATAATAAGGCAAAAGAATTAGGATTAACTAGTACAAATTTTGTAACTCCTCATGGATTAGATAATGATAATCATTACACAACAGCCTATGAGCTAGCAATACTTACTGATTATGCTTTAAATAATAAAACATTTTCAAAAATAGTTGGTACTAAAAATTACACTATTACAATCAATGGGAATCCTAAAAACCTTTCTAATACTAACGAACTTTTAGGAAATTTAAATGGTATTTATGGTGTTAAAACAGGTTTTACAAATGGTGCTAACAGATGCTTAGTAACTGCTTGTAAAAGAGGTAATTTAGATATTATATGTATAGTTTTAGGTGCAGATACAAAAAAATTTAGAACTCAAGATAGTATTAAATTAATTGAATATGTTTATAGTAATTACGAAATGGTAAATATTAAAAGTATTATTAATAAAGAATTCGAACAATGGAAATCTACTAATTTATCACAATTTAATATTATAAAAGGAATTTCAAACAAAATTGATATTTATTTAAGCAATTTGCAAAATGATTATATACCTGTAAAAAAAGAAAATATAAAAAAAATAAATATTAATATAAATTCTAATTATACTTTTTTGGCACCTTTGACTAAAGATCAAATTCTAGGAAATTTAATTGTAAATATTAACAATAAAGAAGTAATAAATTTAAATATATTGAATAGAATTTCTATAGAGAAAAAAAATCCTTTCATTTATTTTAATGATATGGCTAAAAATTATATAAATTACTTAAGCAATTTAAGTTTTATATGATTTTAATCTAACTGTTCTTAAACTATTGACATTATTTATTAATTTTGTTATTATAATAAGGCTTAAGAAAAGTTGCGGGAATAGCTCAGTTGATAGAGCGCTGCCTTGCCAAGGCAGAGGTCGCGGGTTTGAGCCCCGTTTCCCGCTCCATATTCGGCGATATAGCCAAGTGGTAAGGCACGAGTCTGCAAAACTCTGATCCCCGGTTCGAATCCGGGTGTCGCCTCCAAGAAATTAGCATTTTAAGCAAATGATACAGAGTATCATTATTAGCACAAAATGCAAAAATACTCTCTTTGTAAGGGAGTATTTTTCTTTTTATAAGATAGATACCTATCACAGATTATCACAGTTTAGTATAAAATTTGCTGTACAATTG
>CAZSMG010000041.1:0-12091 GCA_964608075.1 uncultured Clostridium sp.
AACTCATTTCAATATCTAATTGATAGAATTCTCCTGGAGCTCTATCTGCTCTTGCATCTTCATCTCTAAAGCAAGGTGCAATTTGGAAATATTTATCAATTCCTGAAACCATAAGTAATTGTTTAAATTGTTGTGGTGCTTGAGGAAGTGCATAAAATTTTCCAGAGTGCAGTCTACTTGGAACTAAATAGTCTCTAGCTCCTTCTGGAGATGAACTTGTAAGTATAGGAGTTTGAACCTCTAAAAATCCTTGGTCTATCATTTGTTCTCTTAAATATTGTAATACTTTAGCACGTAATATTAAATTATTTTTTAATTTATCATTTCTTAAATCCAAAAATCTATATTGAAGTCTTAAGTCTTCTCTTATTTCTTGATCAGAATTAACTTCAAAAGGAAGATTTTTAGTTCTTTTACCTAAGATTTTAATTTTTTCAATAAATACTTCAACTTCACCAGTTTTTAATTTTAAGTTTATTGTTTCAGCATCTCTTTTTCTTACAGTTCCTTCCAATGAAACGCTTGATTCAATAGGAATATGTGAAGCAAAATCAACGTCTTTTGCTTCTCCAGAAGTAACAGCTTGTGTTATTCCATACATATCTCTGATATCTAAGAAAACAACGCCACCTAAATCACGTATAGTTTCAACAAATCCTGAAATTCTAACTTTTTTTCCAACATCTTGTAATGTTATTTCATTACAATTATGAGTTCTATACTCATTTTCTTTCATTTTGACCTCCTAAATTTTTAAAATTACTTGGGCATAAAAAAACGTCCTTCTGCAAATGCAGGGACGAAAATATTTTCCGCGGTGCCACCCAGCTTGAAAATTATATTAATTTTCCACTTTAAATTAATTGCTCCAATGTGTTTTACAAACTACGTTTTTCTAAAAGGGTTTTCAGCCTAGGACCCTTACTCTCTTTTTAGTAACCTTTAGTTGCTTTGCATTGTACATACGCAATGTATATAAAATATGTATAATATTTTATATATTATAGACTTAAATGTCAATAGTTATGTAATAAATATATTATTTTTTCTTTTCAATATCTTTTTTTTCTTGAGGTATAACAATATTTTTTGGTTTTTCACCAGTTGGTTTAGGTCTAGTAGCATTAATATTTTCATATACTGGAGAAATATCTAAATTTGAACCATCACCAGTAACAACTTCTAAATCTTTTTTTTCTGTATCAGCCATCTTAGTACCTCCTCATATTTATATATATTTATATTATCATAAAAATAAAAAATGTGCAATAATAATTTGTTAATTTACAAATGCTTCCATATTGACTATTTATAAATAAATATGTTAATATATATATTGAATTTAAAGGAAAAGTGGTAATTTATATGGAAATAGATAAAGTAAAATCAGCAATAGAAGCAATTCTTTTTGCAGCAGGAAGAATTGTAAAAGAAGAAGAATTAGTATTAGCATTAGAATTAACTATAGATGATATACAAAATATAATAGAATCAATGAAAATAGATTATGAAAATAGAGGAATAGAAATTATAAAGATTGGTAATGGTTATCAATTATGTTCTAAAAAAGAATATATAGAATATATTTATCCAGTATTAGATAAAAGATTAAAACCAAACTTGTCAAATGCAGCACTAGAGACTTTATCTATAATTGCATATAATCCCAAAATAACTAGAGCAGAAATAGAAGCAGTAAGAGGAGTAAATTGTGATGCTCCAATTTATAAATTATTAGAGTTTGGCTTAATAGAGGTTGCGGGAAAACTAGATGCACCAGGTAGACCTACTATATATAAAACAACTAATGAATTTTTGCGTATGTTTGGATATAGTTCTCTAGATGATTTGCCGGAACTACCAAAATATAAATTAGATGAAAATAAACAAATAGTAATAGATGAATTAATAGAAAATAATTTAGAAGAGTTAAAAGAAAATGAAGATGAAAATATAGAATCCAATGGAGAAGAAAATAAGGAGGAATAACATGAGGTTATCACAAACTGGAATGGGATCAGTAAAATTGAATAATATAGATGAGATGTATCCAGGACAAAGTATATTATTACAAACTGGACAATTAGTACAATATGGTGCAGGAATTTTTGCATATAACAATATACCATTATTAGTCAAAAGAAATATAGAAAAAATAATCATAGATACTTTAAATAAATATGGATGTGTAGAGGTATTATTACCTACTTTACAACCAGATACAATCTGGAAAAATTCTGGAAGATATAATCATTATGTAGAAGATGGAACAATGCTAATAACAGAATCTAATAAAGGTACATTTTGTTTAGCACCAACAGGTGAAGAGGCAATGCTTGAATTTGCAAGAGAGAAATTAAAGTCATATAAAAACTTACCAGTAACTTTTTATCAAATTGGAGAAAAGTGTCGTAATGAAATTAGAACAAGAGGTTATTTATTAAGAGGAAAAACTTTTCCAATGCTTGATGCATATAGTTTTGATAAAGATATTAAAGGTATGGAAATATCTTATAAAAATATAAGAAATGCATTTATTGAAATATTTGAGAAGATAGGTTTAGATGTTATTCCAATAGTTGCAGATAATGGAGCAATGGGAGGAAAAAAATCTGAAGAATTTATGCTAATATCTGAGCAAGGTGAAGATAAAATATTATATAATGAAGAAACAAAAACTGGTTTAAACACAGAAATATTAGAAAGAGAAGACTTTAAAGAATATTTAAAAGAAGAATATAAGATAGAAGATATATCTAATTTTAAAGAAATAAGAACTATGGAATTAGGACACATTTTCCAATTAGGAACAAGATATTCGGAAATGATGAATGGAAAGTATATTGATCAAGAAGGAAAAGAAAATCTTTATTATATGGGATGCTATGGAATAGGTGTAAGTAGAACGCTTGCAGCATTATATGAAAATTGTTTATTAAAAGATAAATTCCAAAATCCATGTGGGTTTTATCTTCCAAAATCTGTTACACCATATTTAATTCAAATTGTTCCAAAAATGGAAGATGAACAAAAACTTGCTTTTGCAAATGAAATATATAGTAATTTACAAAAATTAGGTATTGGTGCAATAATAGACGATAGAGAAAAAGTAACAATTGGTGCTAAAATAAAAGATAGTAAAATACTTGGAACACCATATTTAGTTGTTATAGGAGATAAAACAGAAGGAACAACTATAGAATTAGAAGATAATAAGACAGGGGAAAAGAAAATATTTGATAAAGTAGATGAATTAATACAATACTTAAGATAAGAAATAAAAGTATAAAAGATATTAATTTAAAGAAAAATACTCTTTTAATTTAAGAGTATTTTTTGTTTTAACTTAATTTCGACATTTTTCTATGAAAATATAGAAATTATATTTTAATATGTTATATAGTTAGAAGAAAGATAAAACAAAATATGTGATTTTTATATTTCAAAGTTTAAAATTTGTAAAAATTGTACATATAAGCATGGAAAGTACCGAGAATTTAAAGTGTATGAGCCTAAGGAAAGAGTAATAAGTGCGGCTAGTTATAAAGATAGAGTAGTTCATGAGTGGTATGTACAAAATTTTATTAAACCATATTTTGTACCACAATTTATTGATACAAGTTATGCAGGTATAGAAGGAAAAGGAATGCATAAGGCATCAAAAGATGTTCAAAAAGCAATGAGAAGTGCAAAGGCTAAGTGGAATAACTACTATATATTAAAAATGGACGTTACAAAATATTTTCAAAATATAGATAAAAGAATTCTTTGGCAAATATTAAAAAGGAAAATAAAGGATAGAAAATTATTATGGCTAACTAGAGAAATTTTGTTGTCTACTGAAGGAATGATAGGTTTACCATTAGGAAATTATACATCTCAGATGTTTGCAAATATATATTTAAATGAACTAGATCAATATGTGAAACATAAATTAAAATGTAAGTATTATTATAGATATATGGATGATATGGTTATAATGTGTGAAAATAAACAAATTGCAAAGGACATTTTAAATGAAATAACAATATTTTTAGAAGATAATTTAAAATTATCATTAAATTCAAAAACAAGAATATTTAAAGATATACAAGGAGTTAATTTTTGTGGATATAAAATAAATGAAAAAAGAATGAAAATTAGGCATACAAGTAAATGTAGAATGAAAAGAAAACTAAAAGATATACAAAATTATTAAAAGAAGGAAAAATAACATTACCTGAAATACAAAGAAGTATAGCAGGTTGGCTAGGCTATGTTAAACATGCAGATTCTTATAATTTAAGAAAAAGTATGTTTTATATAGAGGGATAGACTTTAAAGCTAGTTTTTGTTATGCGCTGTGTGGTGGTAATTACAATAATAATGGAAACAATTATCCTGTTGGCGATGTGGGTTATAACAATAATCCAAACAATACTCAATACAATAGCTCTGGTGTGTTGGTGCTCTAATATTAAGTGGGATTATATATTTTAAGGAATATATACAGTACTTTTATTAGATATTAAAGGAAGTCTATTCCTTCTTAAAAGTAATTTTAAGTAAATATGAATCATAAAAGTATACATATTAGTAAATTGAAAAATTGAATATATGTATATTTTTTCTATTTGCAATAAAAATCACTTAATTTCTTCAATTCTATTTATTTGTTCATTAGTATAAGTATCTCTTATAGATAATGATACTTCCGTCTGGATAACTTGCATAGTGAAAGGGTGATGCTCAATATTATAAATAGGTATTTACTGATATTATCTCTGATAGAATAAAACAAGAATACAAATAAAAAGGAAGAACAAAATTTTGCAAAAAATATTGAAAAAGATTTAGAAATATGATATAAATAGAAGAAATAAAAGAGATTCTAGGCTGTTCGAAACTTTCAAATGGTCTAAGAAAAAGAGGTGAAAATGGAACAAAATAATGGATTGAAATTATTCGAGGATAAAAAAATAAGAACCAAATGGGATGATGAACAAGAAAAATGGTATTTTTCTGTTGTTGATATAGTATCGGCATTAACAGATAATGATTATCAGGCAGGTAGAAAATATTGGAAGACATTAAAAATGAGGTTAAATAAGGAAGGAAGTGAGTTGGTAACAAATTGTTACCAACTGAAAATGCAATCATCTGATGGAAAGTATTATAATACTGATGTAATGGATATAAAACAAATTTTAAGATTAATTCAATCAATACCATCTAAAAAAGCAGAGCCTTTTAAATTATGGTTAGCACAAGTTGGAAAAGAAAGAATTGATGAAGCATATGATCCAGAAATAGCAATAAATAGAGCATTAGATATATACAGAAAAAAAGGATATTCAGAAGAATGGATAAATCAAAGATTAAAAACAATAGATATAAGAAAAGAATTTACAGATGAATTAAAAGAAAAAGGAATTAAAGATGGAAAAGATTTTGCAATATTAACAAATATTCTAACACAGGCTTGGAGTGGTTATTCTGTTAAAGAGTATAAAAATTTAAAAGGATTAAAAAAAGAAAATTTAAGGGATAATATGACAAATATAGAATTAGTTTTAAATATGCTTGCTGAAACATCTTCTACAGAAATTTCAAAAAGTAAAAAACAAAAAGGTTTTAAAGAAGCAGAAGATTCTGTTTTAAAAGGAGGAAATATTGCTAGAATTGCAAAAGAAAAACTAGAAAAAGAAACTGGAAAGAAAGTTGTTTCTGACAAAAATGCAAAAGAAATTAGAAAACTAAATTCTGGAAATATAGGAGAAAGTTAAGATTTAGAAAAATGTAAAATGCTTTGGCAATTTCAGTTTTGCAATTAATCCAAGCGATACTCATTGCAATAGTTTAGGCGTGTTTGTGCTTTAATACTAGATTGTATATTTTACAGAATTTTATTAGATATTAAAGGAAGTCTATTCCTTCTTAAAAGTAATTTTAAGTAAATATGAATTATAAAAGTATACATATTAGTAGATTGAAAAATTGAATATATGTATACTTTTTATATTTTTTCACTTTTTACGTTAACAGAACATAATATATAGCATAATAATTAAGAAAGGGTGAAAGAAATGTCAAGTTATGTTATAGAAGGAGGTAAAAAGCTAGAAGGAGAAGTAAGAATTTCAGGGTCTAAAAATTCATCACTTCCAATAATTGCAGCAACAGTATTAAATGGAGGGATAAGTAAATTATATAATGTTCCAAAAATACATGATACACAAATGATGTTTGAAATATTAAAGGAATTAGGTTGTGAAGTTAAAAAGAGTTCAAATAAAATAATAGTAGATTCATCAAAATTAAATAAACATGAAATATCAGAAAATCTTATGAGAGAGATGAGATCATCTGTAATACTCGCAGGTGCATTAATTGGTAGAGTACATAAAGCAGTTTTTTCATACCCAGGTGGATGTGATATTGGAACAAGACCAATTGATTTACATTTAAAAGGATTTGAAAAATTAGGAATAAAAATTAAAGAAAACTATGGAAATATTAGTTGCATATGTGATAAAATAGAAAGTACAAAAATAGATTTAGATTTTCCAAGTGTAGGAGCTACAGAAAATATTATATTAGCATCATGCTTAGCAGAAGGTGTAATTATAATATCAAATGCTGCTATGGAACCAGAAATAGTTGACCTGCAAAATTTTTTAAATAAAATGGGAGCAAAAATATCTGGAGCAGGAACAAATGTAATTGAAATTAAAGGTGTAAAAAGACTAAAAGATGTAAGTTATAATATTATGCCAGATAGGATAGAGGCAGGTACTTATCTTTGTGCAGGTGCAATAACAGGAGGAAATATAAAAGTATTAGATGTTGAGCCTAAACATATAACACCAATAGTAAATAAATTAGAAGAAGCTGGTTGTAAAATAGATATAGGAAAAAACAATATAATACTTGAAGCACCAAAAAGAATTAAAGCAATTAATATAAAAACTATGCCATATCCAGGTTTCCCAACAGACATGCAATCAGTATTTACAGCACTTACTACAACAGCAAAAGGAACATCTATAATTGTTGAAAATATATTTGAAAATAGATATAAATATGTTCAAGAATTATTAAGAATGGGAGCTAAAGTAAACATAGAAGGAAATACAGCAATTGTAAAAGGAATAAGAAAATTACATGGAGCAAATGTAAAAGCAACAGACTTAAGGGGAGGAGCTGCTATGGTTATATCAGGCCTAGCTGCAAAAGGTGTTACTAAGGTTGATGAAATAAAATATATTTTAAGAGGATATGAAGATTTTGATAAAAAACTAAATGGATTAGGAGCGAGAATTTCTATAAAGATGGGAGAATAATATGCCAAAAAGAGCTAAAGAAGGTAGTATTGATTTGTTTTATATGAATAAGGTTGATGGGGCAGATAAAAAAAATGCCCCTAAGAAAAATAAAAAAGTATCTAAAAAACGAGTAAATAAATCAACTAGCAAAAGTAATAATGGAGATATGTTTAATTTTGATGATGAAATAGTAATAGGAATTTCTAACAAAAAAACAGAAACGAATACTAAAAAAATAAAACAAACTGATTCTCCTAAATCAAGACTAAAAAATAAAAAAAAGAAGAGAAGTCCAATTATTTTTTTAGTAAAATGGACAAGCATATTAGCTATAGTAGTAGGTACTATTATTTTTATATTGACTACTCCTATGTTTAATGTAAAACAAATAAATATTAGTGGTGAAGAACAATTAACTGAAGAACAAATATTAAGTTTATCAAAACTAAATATAGATGAAAATATTTTTAAAAATTCTAAAACAAAAATAATAAATAATATAAAAGAAAATCCTTATGTAGAAAATGTAACTATAAAAAGAAAATTACCAGATACAATAGAAATTCAAATAGAAGAAAAGCAAAAAATGTATATGCTTAAATTTGTAAATGGATATGTATACCTTAGCTTACAAGGATATATGTTAGAAATCTCAGACAATAAATTAGAATTACCAATAATTATTGGGTATAAGACAGAAGAAGAAAATATTACATCTGGAGGTAGATTAATAAATGATGATTTAGAAAAGTTAGGAAGTGCAAATAAAATAGTACAATCTTTAGAAGAAATAGAGATATTTAAGGAAAAAATAACAAGCATTGATATTTCAAATGAAGAGGATTATATTGTATATATAGAAAGCGAAAAAAAGACCATACATTTTGGTGATGCAAGTAACTTGAGTAATAAAATTTTATATGTAAAATCCATGATAGATTCTGAAAAAAAAGTTGAGGGAGAGATTTTTGTAAATGGAGATTTAAATAGTAAATTCAGACCATTTTTTAGAGAAAGAGTATAACTAAAGGGAGGTAAATATGAATAAAAATTTAGTTGGTTTAATTTTAGGAATAATGTGCTTAATATTAACATATGGAATATGTATGCAAATAAAGACAGTAAGTAGTACTAGTTCTACTATAAGTACTAATACTGCTGAAAATGAACTAAGAAATAATGTTTTAAAGCAAAAAGAAAAATATGATAATAGGTATAAAGAATTAGAAAGAGCAGAAAAGACTTTGGAAGAAGAAAGAAAAAGTGCTACTGCAAATAATACAGAATTATCTGGATTAGAAGAACAGATAAAAAATGGAAATAGATTAGCAGGTCTAACTGATGTTACAGGACCAGGTGTAATAATAACACTTAGAGATAGTCAAGGATTATCAAGCTTATATGTAGATCCGAATGATGGAATAGTGCACGATTTAGATTTAATAAGTATAGTTAATGAATTAAAAAATGCAGGTGCAGAAGCAATATCTATAAATAATCAAAGAGTAATGCCTAGTACTTCAATATCATGTGATGGTAATGTTATAAAAGTAAACGGAGAAAAAATAGGTGTACCCTTTGAAATTAAAGCTATAGGACTTCCAGAACAATTATCAGGTGCACTTGAGAGAACAGGAGGATACTTAGAGTATTTAAAAGGTTATGGTATTATCACAAATTTAGATAGATTAAATAATGTAACAATTCCTAAATACTCAGGAGTTATAAATTTTAAATATGCAGAAAATGTTAAATAAGAGGTGAGAAGTATTGAAAAAAGGAAAAATAGTAATGGTCATAACTATAGGTATTGCATGTTTTGCTTTATCATTAGTTATGTTTATGCAATTTAAAGTTGTTGAGCAGACTGATATAACTTCAATAGAAACAATGAGAGAAACAGAACTTAGAACAGAACTTTCAAATTGGAAACAAAAATATGAAGAAGTAAATAAAAAGTATGAAGAAACTTCTAAAATAATAGAAGAATATAAACAAAAGAAAGAATCCAATAATGAGACATCTACTTTATTACAAGAAGAGCTAAATCAAATAAATATGTTACTTGGAAAGACAAATGTCCAAGGTGAAGGAATAACAATAACATTAATAGATACCAATGATAAAAAATTTAAAGCAAATAATTTACTTATATTAGTAAATTATTTAAAATTAGCAGGTGCAGAAGCAATTTCTATAAATGAAGAAAGGATAATAAATATGTCAGACATAGTAGATATTGCAGAGTTGTTTGTTAAAGTAAATGGTCAAAGGATGTATACTCCTTATGTTATAAAGGCTATAGGAAATCAGACATATCTAGAAAGTGGATTAATTGGTAATGGAGGATATGTAGATGATCTAAAAAAAGACGGATATAATGTTGAAATACAAAAAAATAAAAAAGTTAAAATAAATAAATATAATGATGATATTAATTCTAAATATATGAAATAGGAGGAAAAATAGATGATGATTTTTATATCAATTTTATTGGGGTGTATTTTAGGTGTAATATTAGGAGTTAATGCACCAATTATACCATATACATATTCAAGTTATTTAGCTATAGCAGTAATTGCAGCATTAGATTCAGTATTTGGAGGAATTACTTCTGTATTAAAAGGAAATTTTGATTTAAAAGTATTTATATCAGGATTTTTCTGTAATGCAATATTATCAATATTACTAACATATTTAGGACAAAAATTAAATGTTGATATATACTTAGCTGCAATAGTAGTATTTGTAGGAAGAATGTTTACTAATTTAACTATTATAAGAAGATATTATGTAGAAAAGTGGTCAGAGAAATTTAAAGAGATTAAAGATAAAAAATAATAAAAAATTAATTATGAACTTAACAAAAGGAGAAAAGGTTTATAAACTTAGACTTTTTCTTCTTTTATTATTATATAGATATCAACAATAAAATACATTGTGTTACAAAAATATTACAAAAATATTACAAAAATAATACAAAATGTATTGACATTTGTCTTAAAATATAATATATATAAGTCTAGAAATTAAATAAGTAAATGGAGGAATAGTCTTGGCAATAGGTGATATAATAGTTGGCGTTGACATAGGCACTTCTAAAGTTTGTACTGTTATAGGCAAAGTAAATAACTTTGGGCAAATAGAAACCATATGCAGTACATCACATAAATGTAGTGGACTAAAAAAAGCCAAAATAATAAACGAAGAAGAAATAGCTTTAAGTATTTCAAAAACTATCAAAGAAGCCGAAGAAGAAGCAAACTTAAAAATTAATTCAGCATATGTAACTATACCAGGTAAATATGTAACGATAGTTCAAAATAGTATCACAAAAGAAGTAAAAGATAAATATGCAGGAGTATCTGTAAAAGATGTTCAAAATGCAATAATCCAAGTCAAAGATATAGAAATTCCTGAAGGAAAAACTCTAATAGATATAGTGCCAGACAAAATTATGCTGGAAAATGGAGATATTGTTTTAGATCCGGTAGGAAGTTTAAGTTCTAATTTTACAATTAATGCTCAAATAATATTGGCTGATAAAAACTATGTTAGACAATTATCAAGTATATTTAAAAGAGCAGGGCTAGAAATAGATGGAATAGTTCCAATAACTTTAGCTGAAAGAAATTTAATATTAGATGTTAATGAACTACATGATAATGTAATGTTGTTAGACATTGGTGCAGGCAATACTGAAATAGGAATTTTTGAAAATTCAACATTTGTATATACAAATACAATTCCAGTAGGTGGAGATAGTATAACAAACGATATTTCTTTAGTATTAGATATATCTGAGGAAGAAGCTGATAAATTAAAAAGGCAATATGGTTTAGCTTTAAGATCTTTTATTGACAATGATAATGAAATAATGCTAAATAGTTGCAAAGATGATACCAAAAGCAAAGTGATTAAAAGTTCAGAGTTAATTGAAATTATAGAAGCAAGGATAGAAGAGATATTCTCAATTGTAAATAAAGATATTACAAATCAAGGAATAAAAAGCAAAATAAATAATGTAATTTTAACAGGGCAAGGAATTAGTAATATAAATAAAAGTGATGTTGCTGGAAAGATAATATTAAATATACCTGTAAAAATATCAACAGGAAGATTAATAAGTACAGTAAAACCACAATTTAGAACTAGTTATTCACTAGTTAGATACATAGCATCAAGACCATTTGCAAAAAGTGTATCAAGTAGTATAGATGTACAAAACGATGAAAGCATATTAGGAAATATAATTGAAAGAATAAAAGAGTTTTTTTATTCATAATAAAAGTTTTTAATTTAAAAAAATAAATTTTATAAAAAATAAGGGAGGAATAAACTTTATGATGGATTATGAAGATAATAACAATATAACAATGATGGATGGAACTGCAACAATAAAAGTAATTGGTGTAGGAGGAGCAGGAAATAATGCTGTAAATAGAATGGTAGAGTCAGGAATAAAAGGAGTAGATTTTATTGCTGTAAATACAGATAGACAAGCTCTTCAAAATTCAAAAGCTAGTACAAAAATTCAAATAGGAGAAAAAATAACAAGAGGATTAGGAGCAGGAGCTAACCCTGACATTGGAGCACAATCTGCAGAAGAAAGCAAATCTGAGGTTGCTGAAGTATTAAGAGGAGCAGATATGGTATTTGTTACAGCCGGAATGGGTGGAGGAACAGGTACAGGAGCAGCTCCAATAGTTGCACAATGTGCAAAAGAAATGGGAATATTAACAATAGGTGTTGTTACAAAACCATTTACATTTGAAGGTAAAAAAAGA
>CAZSMG010000042.1:0-11493 GCA_964608075.1 uncultured Clostridium sp.
TGGTAATCAAAGTGAGTTGTTATAATATCTGAATTAGGGTCATCTGCTGGATGCTGTACAGGTGTAAACTCATAAATTTCTCTTCCTTTTGGTACAACTATAATTCCTCCTGGATGCTGTCCTGTTGTTCTTTTTATTCCTGTGCATCCTGTAGATATTCTTTGCATTTCTGCTCTATTTACAGGTATTCCTCTTTCTTCAAAATAACCTCTAACATATCCAAAGGCCGTTTTATCTGCAACTGTACCTACAGTTCCTGCTTTAAATGTAGTCCCCTTTCCAAAAATCACTTCTGTATATTTATGGGCTTTTGCTTGATATTCTCCAGAAAAGTTTAAGTCTATATCAGGCTCTTTATCTCCATCAAATCCTAAAAACGTCTCAAATGGTATATCCATACCATCTTTTGCAAGCTTATGCCCACATTTTGGACAATCTTTATCTGGAAGATCAAATCCATTTCCAACACCATAATCTTCAAACTCTGAATACTTACAATTCGGGCATCTATAGTGTGGTTTTAGTGAATTAACTTCTGTAATTCCTGTCATAAATTCAAATAATGAATAACCTACATAAACTATAGAACCTACTATTTATACATATTCATTTGATTTCCATACTAGCTTTTGCGCAATTATATACATAACAGAATATCCATTACTAATAATTGAATTTAGTTCTTTATCTAATCTAGTCTGTACAATTTCAGGTAATGGGTCACCATATAATTCGTGTGCTTTTGCATATGTTATATTTTTTATATCTTCTTCACAACCTGGTATATGTGGTGGACACTTTTCAGGAGATATTGGGCTAATTCTGTCGCACATGTCAGCAATTTTGTTAGTATTTGTTACAACTACTTCATATGCTTTTTCTTCACCTAAATATTTAAACTCTTCTAACATCTCTTCAGTTGTTCTTAGATATAAAGGTGCTTGATTATCAGCGTCTTTATAACCTTGTCCTGCTTCTAATATACGCCTATATATTTCATCTTGTGGATCCATAAAGTGAACATCACCTGTTGCAACAACTAATTTGTTTAATTTTTCTCCTAAGTCTACAATCTTTCTATTAATGTCTTTTAAATACTCTCTATCTGGTACTTGTTCTTCTCTTATTAAGAATTCATTATTACCTATTGGCTGAATTTCCAAATAATCATAGTCATTTGCTATATCTTCAATTTCTTCTTCTGATTTCCCTTGAAGTATTGCCTGATAAAGTTCACCCTGCTCGCAAGCACTTCCTAATATTAATCCTTCTGAATATTTCTTATATAAACTTTTTAATATTCTTGGTTTTTTATAAAAATAATCTAAATGTGAATATGAAACGAGCTTATATAAATTCTTAAGACCTACATAATCTTTTGCCAAAATTATAGCATGATAAGTATTTAACTTTTTATACGCCTCTTTTTTTGATTCTAAATCTTGTCCTAAAATATCAATATCTTCTATCTTTTTAGCACCACGTTTTTTTAGCATATCCATCATAATATTAAATACTTTTACAGTTGTATCAACATCATCTAATGCTCTATGTGCCACTTCTACTTTAATTTTTAAGTTTTCAGCAATCTTCCCTAATTTATATTTTTTAAAATCAGGAAATAAATCTTTTGCCATTCCTAATGTATCAACATATGTAAAATCAAATTCATATCCTAACTTTCTTGCAAAATATTGCAGAAAGTTTATATCAAATTTAGCGTTATGCGCAACTAATACTGTATCTTTTATAAATTCTAACATTTTAGGAAAAACTTTATCTATTGTTTGTGCATCTTTAACCATTTCATCAGTTATATTTGTTACTTCAACAACTCTTGCAGGTATTGGCTTTTGTGGATTTACAAAGCAAGAAAAGCTATCTAATACTTCTCCATTTTTAACCTTCATTATACCAATTTCTGTTATCATTTCTGTTTTTGGTGAAAATCCTGTTGTCTCTAAATCTAATACACAATATGTAGTATCTATATCTTGACCTTTTCCATTTGTTACAGATGATGCCTTATCAGGAGCTAAATATGCTTCAACTCCATATATAACTTTCATATCAGGATTATTATCTCCAAGTAGCTTATGCGCTTCTGGGAATGCTTGTACTACACCATGATCAGTAATAGCAATTGATTTCATTCCCCATTTCATTGCTCTTTTTATTAGATCTTTTGCAGAAGTCATTGCATCCATTTGGCTCATTTGAGTATGCATATGCAATTCCACTCTTTTTACCTCTGCTTTGTCTTGTCTTACTTCTCTTTTTAAACCTTCTGACTCAATAATTGTATTTGCCATGATAGTAAGTTCACCTGAAAAATTATCTAGTTGAGCTTTACCTTCTAATGTAATACCTCTAGCATTTTCAATTCTTTTAATTACCTTTTTGCTATTTGTTTTATCTAAAAATGCTTTACAAGTCATAGTGCTACTGCCATCATAAACATCGAAACTAAGTAATGTTTTGCCAGATTTTAGTTCTCTTACATCTGTATTTAACACTTCTCCTTTTAATGCAACAATTCCATCATCTGCTGTTAAATCCTGAACTTTTACTATTGGCGCTTTTATATTTATACTATTTCCTAAAATTTGAGGAGTATCTTCATCCTCTTCTGGAAGTTCTGGTATATCTATATCTACTTCTGCTATCTGATTTACAATTATTGTAATATCATTTTCGTATGGATCTAAACCTACTTTACCTATAGCTTTTATAGCTTTTACATTTTTGATATTTTCTACAATTGCTTTAGATTCTTCTGGACTTGAAAAAGATTTACACGTTAAAATCCCCGTTCCATCATATATTCCAAATATTATTAAGGATTTACCTGATTTAGTAACTTTTGCATCTATGCTTACAACTCTTCCAATTAATGTTACTCTTCCATCATTTGCTGTTAAGTCTTTTATTTTTACAACTTTCTCTTTTGCTTTAGATGGTTTTCCCATAATATAATTTTCATTTCGTATTTCTATATGCTCAATTAGCCCTTCTTGATTAGGAACATATTCTTCACAAGTAGTAGATTCCTCAAATGCAAGCTCTTCTTCATGCCTTGTTATATGTTCTATTGCTTCATGAACTAATCTTTCTTCTTCTTCCCTTGCTTTTTTTTGATACTCTAATATCTCTTCTTTATCTGCAACTTCTTGCAAAATAACTTTATACTCTTTTCCAAATATATTCTTAATTATCTTTTCTAATTCTCTATCTGTACCTTTTGCTTTTAAAAAGTCTGCACCTTTTATATGCATTTTTACATTTAAGTTATTGCCCTGTAATTCTATATCACTTTTCATAAGTAATAATGGTTTCATAAGAGGATATTTATGTGCCATATAACAAATAATATTTTTCCATTGTTCTTGTATTGATTTTTGTTTTACTTGATTTCCTGACATAATTATCATCTCTATTGAAGAAATTTGAAACCTATTAATTAAAAAGCTTTCAAAATACCATAATTCTTTTATCTCTATATATTCATTTGTTTCTAATTTTATTAATAGTGTATTTGTCTTTTTAATTAAATTCATCTCTAATATTTTTGCATCTTTTATATTACTTACTGTTTTATAATCACCAAATACATCTTTTATTAGTTTACTATCTAACATAGGTTTCTCCTTTCGCTTTTGTATTGTATCATATTTTGTATATTTTTGAAATATAAATTAAAAATTTTTATTTTTCATTAAAGTTAATTTTTACCTATATATTCTAATGTTAGAGATTTTTTATGTTTTAATTTATTAACAAATAGGTCATTATTGAGTATGTGATGTCTGTATTGATTTATCTTTTGATGTTATTTTATATGCATAAGGGAGATGTTAGTCAATGAATGAACCAGATTATTCAGTTATAGGAAATAGAATTAAAAAAGCAAGACTTCAAAAAAATATTACCCAACAAAACTTTTCAGAAAAAATGGGAGTTACACCTGCTTATATAAGTAAAGTCGAAAAGGGTAAAAATCATTTTAATGTAAAAAGACTAACACAAGCTAGTGAAATTTTGGAAGTTCCTGAAGGATACTTTTTAGATGGTACTTCTATAAGTTCTAGAAATTATTTAGACAAAGATCTTCACAATTTAATTAAAAAATGTTCTCCAGAACATCAAAAAATGATTTATGAAATTGTTGAAATTTTTGCAAAGTCAGAAAAAAATAATAATAAAGCATAAAAGAATATGCACTTTGCTTTTGAAGTGCATATTCTTTTTTAAAATATTCTTAATATATCATTGTATGTTATATATAATGTTAAAGTTATTAAAAATGTAAATCCTATTAATTGAATTTTGGCTTCAGTTCCTTCCTTTAATGGTTTTTTCCTAATACTTTCAATTAACAAAATTACAATTTTTCCTCCATCTAATGCAGGAATTGGAAGAAGATTTGTAACACCTAAAGATAATGAAATTAATGCTAATATGTATATAAATTCCTGAACCCCATTAGTATCTGCAACAATTTCTGATATACCAACAGGCCCCATCATTTGGTCTGCACTAACTTTTCCTGAAAATAAACTTTTTAAATTATCTATTATAGAAAATGCAAACTTTTTAGTTTCTATAATTCCATAATAAATATGATTTCCAAATGTATCATCTGCCTGTTTAAATGTAATACCTAAATAATATTTAGAAATATTATCTGGTACTAAGTCAACATTTATTGTTTCTTCTCCTCTTTGTATTTCGAATTTTATAATCTCATAATTTTGATTTATTAACTCTATAATTTTATATGGGTTATTTTCTGTATCTTCACTATTTATTTTTTTTATTACATCATTTGTTTTTAGTCCATATTTTTCTGCACTACTATCTTTATCTATTGCAACAATTTTACTATCATCTTTTAAATATATTCCTGTAGACTTTGTGTCTATTTTTGTAGGAACTAAATTAAATTCATGTATTTGTCCATCTCTATTTACTTTTATTTTTATACTTTCTCCATTTGCATTATCCATAAATTTATTTATATCTTCTTTGGAATTTATTTTCTTATCATTTAACCCTATAATTTCATCTCCTACTCTAATTCCTACATTTTCTGCTGCATACTCTTTTACTAAACTATCTACTTTATTTGTTATATGTACTCCACTTGATGACATTAATATAAAATATACAATAAGTCCAAAAACTATATTCACTATAGCTCCTGCAGCAACAATTGCAATTCTTTTAGAAATACTTGCTTTAGAAAAAGAGCCTTCTTCTGTAGAAGTCTCCACTTCACCTTCCATACTTACAAATCCACCAAGTGGTATAAGTCTTAATGCATATTTTGTTTCTTTTCCTTGACTTTTCCATATTGTCGGTCCAAATCCAATTGCAAATTCATTTACTCTTACTTTGCTAAGTTTAGCAACTAAAAAGTGTCCACCTTCATGTATAAATATTAAAAAGCCTAATAAAAATATTATTTTTAGTGCTGAAATTAAAATACCAATCAATCAATATTCCTCCTAAACTACATCATTATAAAAAATACATAAGCAAATGGAGCTAAAAATAGCAAACTATCTATTCTATCTAAAATTCCTCCATGTCCTGGTATTAAATTACTATAATCTTTTATATCAACATATCTTTTTATACTAGATGCTGCAAAATCCCCAATCTGTCCTATTATACTTAAGACTACACTTATTGCTATAATATATATATATGAATATCCCATACCTAAATATGTATTTAGGATATATGTGTATATAAGCATCATAACCATCGCACCTATTATTCCACCTATACAACCTTCTATAGACTTTTTAGGACTAACCTCACTAAATTTATGTTTACCAAAAGCAATTCCTATTAAAAATGCAAAAATATCAGTTCCCCATGCTGCAAATAATGTATACCATATTAGTATTTTTCCATCTTTCATTCCATTTATAAATGCTATAAACATCATAAAAAATACAACATAGAATATTCCAATAAAAGTATATGTAATATCTTTAAAATTAGTTTTCATATTAGTTGCTATAACTTGTAAAAATAATATTAATAATAAAGTAGGAATTAGAAGAGTAATTACAATTGCTAGATACTCTATAGGAATCAAATGTATAAAGCATATACTTAAACAACTTAAATATGAAATCCATTTAATGGGTTTTGCCTCTTTTGATATTGCATTTAAGTATTCACTCATTCCAATCATAGTAACTATACTTAATGCTATATCAACTACATATTTATTCCCAATTAGTAAAACAAAGACCACTAGTGGAAATCCAAGTAATGCTGATGTTACTCTTTTTATATCCATATAAACTCCTCTTTCTTAATTAATTTGCTCCAAATTTTCTAGTCCTTTTTTGATATTCAATAATTGCATTATCTAAATCTTTTTCCTCAAAATCAGGCCAGTTTTTGTCAATAAATAAAAATTCTGAATAAACAAGTTGCCAAGGTAAGAAATTACTTAATCTTATTTCTCCACTTGTTCTTATTAGTAAATCAGGATCTGGCTGACCTTTTGTGTATAAATTACTAGATATTAATTCTTCATTTATATCATCGCATTTAATTGTATTTTCTTTTACATCTGTAGAAATCTGTTTTATAGCTTTTATTAATTCATCTCTTCCACCATAATTTAATGCTATATTAAATGTAACTCCTGTATTATCTTTAGTTCTTTCCATACATTTATATATACTTTTTTGCATTTTTTCTGATAAAGCTGATATATCTCCTAATATTTTTACTCTTATATTTTCAGTATCAGCCCTTTTAGCATAATCATCTAAATAGTTCTGAAGTAGCATCATAAGAGCAGAAACTTCATCTTCAGCTCTTTTCCAGTTTTCGGATGAAAATGCATAAACAGTTATATATTCTAATCCTATTTTATTAGCATATCTAACTATTTTTTCTAAAGTTTTAGCACCTTCTTTATGCCCAACACTTATTGGGAGATTTTTAGCTTTTGCCCATCTTCTATTTCCATCCATTATTATTGCAATATGTTTTGGCATACTACTTTTATCAAAATTCATTTTTATTCTCCTATATAGACATTATTTCAGCTTCTTTATTTGCTAACATTTTATCTATTTCTTCAATTTCGCTATCTGTTATTTTTTGTATTTCTGTTTCAGCTACCTTTAAATCATCTTCTGTTATTTCACTATTTTTCTGTTTTGTTTTAAATTCTTCTATTCCATCTCTTCTAATTGCTCTAATTGCTACTTTAGAATCTTCAGCTATTTTTTTTATGTCTTTTACTAACTCTTTTCTTCTCTCTTCATTTAATTCAGGAAATGCTAGTCTTATTACTTTTCCATCATTATTTGGATTTATACCAATATCTGAAGCAAGTATAGCTCTTTCAATTTCTTTTAAAATACTTAAATCCCATGGTTGTATTACAATTAGTCTTGCTTCCGGAACAGATACACCAGCTACTTGATTTATTGGTGTTGGTGTTCCATAATAATCTATTTTTATCTTATTTAAAATCGCAGGATTTTCTCTACTTTCTATTACTTCTGATAGTTTTTGTGCAAAAACATCAATTGACTTTTCCATTTTCTCTTTTATACTTGAATAATCCATTTTCATCTCTCCTTAAATATATATATTCATTAATTTTTTATTTAACAACAGTTCCTATTTTTTCACCTTTAACAGCTTTTACTATATTTTCTGGATCTGCTATTCCAAAAACTAATAAAGGTATATTATTATCTCTACATAGTGCTGTTGCAGTAGAATCCATTACTTTTAAATCTCTATTTAATACATCTAAATATGTTATCTCATCAAATTTTTCAGCATTTGGATCTAGTTTTGGGTCTGCAGAATATACTGCATCTATTGCTTTTCCAAGTAATATTACATCTGCTTCTGTTTCTGCTGCTCTTAGAGCTGCCGCTGTATCTGTTGTAAAATATGGGTTACCTGTACCACAAGCAAATATTACAACTCTTCCTCTTTCTAGATGTTTAATTGCTTTTCTTTTTATATATGGCTCTGCAATTTCTCTCATTTCAATTGCTGTTTGTACTCTTGTATAAACTCCTCTAGTCTCTAATGCATCTTGAAGAGCTAATCCATTCATAGCTGTTGCAAGCATTCCCATATAATCTGCTGTTGTCCTTTCCATTTGATGTCCATTTCTTCCTCTCCAGAAGTTTCCTCCTCCAACTACTATTGAAACTTGAACTCCTAAATCTACTACTTCCTTTATTTTATCACATATTTGTCCAACTACTTTTGCATTTACTCCTGTTTTTTGTTCTCCAGCCAATGCTTCTCCACTTAATTTTAAAAGAACTCTTTTATATTTTACTTCTACCACCTAAATACACTCCTTATTAATAATATTTTTCTATGCCATTTTATCATAAATTCAGAAAAAATAAAGGGTTTTTTTAAATTTTATATTTAAATTTAAAAAACCCTTTTCATTTTTATTTTTTATATATCTTTATTAACTTCTAAAAATTCTCATTGAATTTAAAACCGTTAAGAATGTAACACCTGTATCTGCAAGTACAGCAAGCCAAATTGGTGCGATTCCAATTAATCCTAAATATAAAACTATTAATTTTACAATTATTGAAAATATAATATTTACCTTTACTATATTCATACTTTTTCTAGATATTTTTATAATATCTGGTAAACTTGAAATATTATTCGACAAAAGAATTCCATCTGCTGTACTACTTGCAATCTCTGTACCTTCTCCCATTGCTATACCAAAATCTGATACAGCTAAAACTGGGCTGTCATTAATTCCATCTCCAATAAATATAACTTTTTCATTTTGTTTTTTTATTTCTTCTACTTTATTTAGTTTATCTTGAGGTAATAATTCAAAATATATTTCATCTAAATTTAAATCTTTAGCTACTTTCTCTGATTCCTTTTTATTATCTCCTGTAAGCATAACTAATCTTTTTATATTAACATTTTTAAATTCACTTGTAATATTTTTATTTCTTATTTCTTCTTTTAAAGACACATATCCTTCTAAAGTATTATTAATTGCTAGATATATTACTCCATCTTCTAAATTATTATATTTTATTTTGTATTTATCTAATAATTTTTTATTTCCGAATAATATCTCTTTGTTATCAATTATACCATATACCCCATGTCCTGCAATTTCTTTATAACTTTCTACTTCTTTTATTTTTATATCTATTTTTAAATTTGTTAAAGCAGTTGAAATAGGGTGATTTGATAATCTTTCTAAATTATATATATATTCCAATATTTCATCATCAGTATAATTTCCTATAGATTTAATATCTTCTATTTGCATCTTACCTGTAGTCAATGTACCTGTTTTATCAAAACATATTGTTGTGGCTTTTGATAAATTTTCTATATGCTTTGTTCCTTTTATTATCATCCCCTTCTTAGATATCGCTCCTAAACAAGAAAAAAATGCAAGTGGTACAGAAATTACTAAACTACAAGGACATGATGCTACTAAGAAAATTAAGCTTTTACTAATCCATTTTGTAAATTCTTCTTTTAATATAATAGGTAAAACAATAGCAATTATAATTGCTAAAATAATTACTACTGGTGTATATATTTTTGAAAATTTAGTTATAAATTTTTCTGTTTTTCCTTTATTATTTATTGCTTCATATACTAAATCCACAATTTGTGATGCTGTTGAATTTTCAAAATCCCTTATAACTTCACATTCTAGACTTCCAGAAATATTTATACTACCAGATAAAATTCTATTTTGCTTTTCTACTTCTTGCATTTTACTCTCACCAGTTATACTTGAAGTATCTAAATTTGATTCTCCCTTTAATATAATAACATCTACAGGAACTTTTTCACCTGGTTTTATAAGTATTTTATCTCCAACTCTTAATTTTCTTACATCTACAACTTCTATTTTATCACCAATTAATAGATTAGCGTGTTCAGCTTTTATTTTTGATATTTCTTCTATATTATGATTTGATTTATCTCTTGCTTTGTCTTCTAAAAATTCTCCAAGTTTAAATAATAGGATAACTGCAACACTTTCTGGATATTCACCTAATATAAATGCTGCAATAACAGCAATTGTCATTAATGTATCTTCTTCAAAATTTAATTTAAATATATTTTTTATTCCTTCTAGTATTAAATCAAAACCACTAAGTAAAATTGCAACTAAATATACAATTGATTTAAAACCACTTAAGATTGGTAAAAATCCTAAACCAAATAATACAATTGACATTATATAAAATATTATTTTAATCCTTTTACTTTGACTATTATTATGATTATGACAACATTCTTCTAGATGATTTTCCATTATTTAGTCCCCTCCTCTAAAATATGTTCTAGTGCTTGACTAATTATCCTTTCAACATGTTCATCTTGAAGGCTATAAAATATTTGCTTTCCTTCTCTTCTATATTTTACTAAATTACAATTTCTTAATAATTGTAGCTGATGTGAAACTGTTGATTGATTAAGGTTTAATGTTTCACATATATCACAAACACATAGTTCTTCTCTTATTAAAATACATATAATTCTTAGTCTTGTATCATCTGCAAATAATTTAAACATATTTGATAAATTTAACACTTCACCTCTTGTAGGTTCTTTTAATCTTGCTTCATTTATTTTATTAAAATGAGGGCAATTTTCTTGGCATATATATTTATTTTCCTCCATTTATTCTCCTCCCTATTTATAATTATATTTTCTATTTTTATTATATATGCACAATTGTGCATATGTCAATATATAATATAAAAAAATATAATTCTACTTAAAAGTATGTATCACTTTTTTGCTAATTTATCGATATATATAACTATAGTTATACTAAATATATTTAAAAAATACAGCATACATTGTAAGTTTTTTCAAAAACAAAAAGGTACTCAAAATGAATTGAATACCTTTAAAATCTATTTTATTTGTTTCATAACTTCTTCTGCAAAGTTTTCTTCTTTTTTCTCGATTCCTTCACCTTTTTCGAATCTTGCAAATTCTATAACTTCTGCACCATTATCTTTTAATAATTGAGAAATCTTCATATTTGGATCTTTAACAAATTCTTGATCTACTAAACAAATTTCTCCATAGAATTTTGAAATTCTTCCTTGAACCATTTTCTCAGCTATTTCAGCAGGTTTACCTTCATTCATAGCTTGAGCTTTTAATATTTCCATTTCTTTGTTAACTCTTTCTTGTGGAACAGCATTTCTGTCCAAGAATTCTGGACGAGCTGCTGCTATTTGCATACATATATCTTTAGCAAGCTCTCCATCTCCGCCTTCCATAGATACAAGAACACCATTTTTACGTCTCGTAATAGGTCCAACATATGGTTTGTAGGAATCAAAGCTGCGAACCATAATTCCTTCACCTTTAGTGTTAGTAATGAAAGCACTTCGATAACCGATTAAACCTCTGGTTGGAGCACTAAACTCTAGATGAGTATAATTATCTTCATTA
>CAZSMG010000043.1:0-10843 GCA_964608075.1 uncultured Clostridium sp.
GAATTATTTAGAAGAATATGAAAAATGGTGCAAAGGTGATGCTTTTGACGAAGAAACAAAAAGAGAATTAGAATCTATAAGAAATGACGAAAAAGAAATTGAAGATAGATTTTACCAAGAATTAGAGTTTGGGACGGCTGGATTAAGAGGGGTTATTGGAGCGGGAACTAATAGAATGAATAAATACACGGTAGGTAAAGCAACTCAGGGATTAGCAAATTATATTATTAAACAAGGAACTGGCAACAAAGGAGTTGCAATTAGTTATGATTCAAGACATATGTCAGATGTGTTTAGCAAACAAACAGCATTAATATTAAATGCTAATGGAATAAAAACATATATTTTTGAAAGTTTAAGACCTGTTCCTGAATTATCATTTGCAGTAAGACAATTAGGCTGTACTGCAGGAGTTATGATAACTGCAAGTCATAATCCACCAAAATACAATGGTTACAAAGTATATTGGGATGATGGAGCACAAATTGTAAGCCCAGTTGATAAAGATATAATTTCAGAAGTAAGAAATATTGAAGATTATTCTGAAATTAAAACTATATCAGAAGAAGAGGCAGTAAAAAAAGGCTTATATAATGTTATTGGAAAAGAAATAGATGAAAAATATTTGAACATTTTAAAAAGTTTAGTATTAAATCCAGAAGCAATTAAACAAGTTGGAAAAGATTTAAAAATTGTATATACACCTTTACATGGAACAGGAAATACATTAGTAGAAGGATTATTAAAAAATTTGGGATTTGAAAATGTATATGTAGTATCAGAACAAGCAAAACCTGATGGAAATTTCCCAACAGTAGATTATCCAAACCCTGAAGATAAAAAAGCATTTAAGTTAGCATTAGAGTTAGCTAAAAAAGTAGATGCAGATGTAGTGCTTGCTACAGATCCAGATGCAGATAGATTAGGTATATATGCAAAAGATACAGTAACAGGAGAGTATAAAACATATACAGGAAATATGTCAGCATTATTAATTGCAGAATATAGAATATCTCAAATGAAAGAAAAAGGAATTTTACCATCTAATGGTATGTTCTTAACAACAGTAGTTTCTTCAAACTTAGCTTATGATATAGCTAAATTTTATAACTTAGAAATAAGAGAAGTTTTAACAGGATTTAAAAATATTGGTAAACAAATGAAGCTTGCAGATATAAATAAAGATGCTAAATATGTTTTTGGATTTGAAGAAAGTTATGGATGCTTAATAGGTGATTATGCAAGAGATAAAGATGGAATTGCAGCTGTTATGGCATTGGCAGAAGCGGCAGCATATTATAGAACAAAAGGACTAACTTTATGGGATCAGATGATAAATATTTATAAAAAATATGGTTATTATAAAGAAGGTCAAGTGTCTATAGTATTAGAAGGTAGCCAAGGTGCTAAAATGATACAAGATATGATGACAAAAACTAGAGTCGCAGATATTGAAAAAATTGGAGATTATAAAGTATTAAAATTTAAAGATTATGAACATGATATTGTAAAAAATATGCAAACAAAAGAAACTACACATCCAGGACTTCCAAAGTCTAACGTTTTATATTATGAATTAGAGAATAATAACTGGTGTTGCGTACGTCCATCAGGAACAGAGCCAAAAATAAAGTTATATTGTGGAGTAAAGGGTTCTAGCATGGAAGATGCAGATGAAAAACTAAATAAATTAAAAATAGAAATGGAAAAGATAGTAAGAAACTAGTAATTACTAGTTTCTTTTCCATTCATCTAAGTTTCTTTGAATTGCTCCAAATAAATTTGCTCTAATCATAGGGATATTTTTTTGCCATATAAATATTTGATTTTTCATATCTTCTCTTTTTGAAATTCCATCCATAGGACAAGTTTTTTTCATAACTTCAATATTATTTTGTTTAATATATCGTCTTGTATCTTTTTCTGGAAGATATATAAAAGGTCTTATTAAAGTTACTTTAGATCTATCCATGTAACTTATAGGAGAGAACGTTTTGAAATTTCCAGTATATAATAGATTTAATAAAAAAGTTTCTAAAACGTCATCTTGATTGTGTCCTAAAGCTATTTTATTACATCCTTTACTTATTGCAACTGAATTTATTATTCCCCTTCTTAAATTTGCACATAAAGAACATGGATTTTTTTCTTGTCTTATATCAAAAACAATTGGTTTTATATCACTATTTTCTATAATAAGAGGGACATCTATATCATCACATATTTTTTGAAGTAAATTTGTATCAAAAAATTCAAAGCCTGGATTTATACTAATAGCAATAATATCAAATTTTTTAGGATAAAATCTTTGGATAGCTTTAAATGCATGTAGCATTGTTATAGAGTCTTTACCACCAGAAAGGCATATTGCTATTTTATCTCCATCTTCAATCATATTATATTCTTCTATTGCTTTTCTCATTTTACTTAATATTTTTTGCAATTTTATCACCATTATTATTATATCATAAATGAATATAAACCTAAATAGAATTGAAAAAAATATAAAATTTTGCTATAATATAAACGGAAATAGAAGGTGAGAATATTAATTTAAATTAATAATAGATGAAATGCATAGAAAGCAGAAAGAAAATTTAAATGTTATTAAGCCAGGTGTGTCAGAAGAGCAACTAGAGATATTTTTAAAGAACCCTGAGATATTAAAAGGTATGATAAATCAATTTAATGAGTTTATTGATGGAGATAATGGCGAAAGATAAAGATATAGTCATTTATATTAGACGAGAATTATCTTGATTTATGAATTAAATAATATTATAATATTACTTAATTCAATATGTGCTCATAGCTCAGTAGGATAGAGCAATCGCCTCCTAAGCGATAGACAGGGGTTCGAATCCCTTTGGGCACACCAAAAAATGAACTCTATAAAAGAGTTCATTTTTTAAATATTGGTATTTTATTTGGAATAATCTTCATTTGAAAATAGATTAATACTATCATTTGTTGAATCTGAATAGTCATTTTCGGTTATTAAGTCTAAAATGATTTTCCTTAATCTGTTAGTAATAATCAGTTGGTTGTCTTCAAACTGAATGTTTTCCATTAAAACACCTCTTTCTATATTGTTATAACTATATATTAACATAATATTTATAAAAAATCAATATTTTTTTAAGTGGTTTACAAGATAAATAAAATATTATAAAATAAAATATATAAATTTGCGAGGAGAAAATATGGAAGAAATATATATGAAAGAAGCTTTAAAAGAAGCAAAAAAAGCATATAAAAAATTAGAAGTTCCAGTAGGAGCTGTTATTGTAAAAAATGGTGAAATTATTTCTAAAGCACACAATCTAAAAGAGAACAAATCAGATACTACAAAACATGCAGAAATAATTGCAATACAAAGAGCTAGTAAAAAGTTAGGTTCATGGAGATTATTAGACTGCGAAATGTATATAACACTAGAGCCATGTTCTATGTGTGCAGGAGCAATAATAAACTCAAGGATTAAAAAAATATATATAGGTGCTATGGATGAAAAGACAGGAGCTGCAGGATCTGTCTTAAATTTATTTGAAGATTATACATTTAATCATAAAGTTAAAATAGAAAAAAATGTATTAAAAGATGAATGTGAGAAAATACTAAAGGATTTTTTTAAAAAATTGAGAAATGATAAAAAACTTAAGCAAAAATAAGGAGGATTTATGCAAGAAAGAACAAAAAAACAAATATTTCATATAATTATGTTTATATCAATAATTGCTGTAATAGTTTTTGCTGTTGGAATGGTTATGCTAAGATATCATGTTGAAGGCGAAAAAGATATGCCTTTTTCTATATCAGATATAAAAATAATAAGTTCGGCAGAAGGAATAGACAGAGAAGATACACAAAACAAATGGAATATGGTTGTAAATCAAAATAATGATATATATTTATATATAGTTAAAAATGAAGATTATACAGAAACTGAAGTAATAGATAATATAGTTTTAGATAATTTTAATATTGTAAGAGAAAAAGAAATAGGAAAAGAAAAAATATATATGCCAAGTTCTAATGCATCATATATATTTGAAAATAAAGAACAATATAATACACAATCTATAAAATTTGAAGGGAGTTTAGAGCAGAATATTAAAAACTTAAAAATATCTAATCAAGGTGGAATAGTTGTGTTTAGATATTCAAATGATAATATTGGAGAATACATCTCAAATGAAGAAGAAATAAAGCATAATGAGTTATTTAAGAAATTAAATTTACTTGAAAGTGATTTTAATGCTAAAGTTTCATTTGATATAACTATTAATCTTTCATCAAATAGATCATATAGAGCAAATATAAAATTAGATTTAAAACCTCAAAGTTTTTTAAAAAATGGTTCGTCACATCAAGAAATCGATAGTTTTGATGATATTGTTTTTAAAAGAGTAGAAAAATAAAATATATTTTGAATATACTTGATAAATTAATAATAAAATTATATAATACAAATGGTATGAATATCAATCTCTGTATGGAGGGCAAGCCAATAAACTTCTGTGAATCTTGTCAGATCCGGAAGGAAGCAGCAATAAGCAGTAAAGTTTGTGTGGAAATTGCTTTCCATAGAGGGATTGAAACTCACACCATTTTTTCTATGTATATAGTAATAAAGGACGTGAAATATATGGGATATACAGCTCTTTATAGAAAGTTCAGACCTCTTACATTTAATGAAATGGTAGGTCAAGAACATATAACTAAAACACTAAAAAACCAGATTATTTCTGGTAGAGTTGGTCATGCATATTTATTTAATGGAGGAAGAGGAACAGGAAAAACATCTTCAGCAAAAATTTTAGCTAGAGCTATAAATTGTTTAAATCTTCATAATGGAGAACCATGCAATGAATGTGAAATATGTAAAGAAGCATTATCAGGTTCTCTTACAGATATAGTTGAGATGGATGCTGCATCTAACAATAGTGTTGAAGATATTAGAAGTATAAGAGAAGAGGTCAATTTCTTACCAACAAAAGCAAGATATAGAGTATATATAATAGATGAGGTTCATATGTTATCTACAGGAGCTTTTAATGCATTACTTAAAACATTAGAAGAACCTCCAGAACATGTTAAATTTATACTAGCAACAACAGAGCCACAAAAGTTACCTGCAACTATTTTATCAAGATGTCAAAGATTTGATTTTAAAAGAATATCAAATGAAGATATAATAAAAAGACTTGAAATTGTTGCAAAAGATAGTGGTATTGATATAACAAAAGAAGCTTTAAATATAATTGCTATTTTATCAGAAGGTGCAATGAGAGATGCATTGTCTATTTTAGAAAGATGTTTACAAGATGGTGAAAATAAAATTGACGAAAATAAGATAAAAGATTTAGTTGGAATTCCTAAAATGACATATGTTAATAATATTGTAGAAGGAATTATAGATTATGATATAGATAAAGCGTTAAAAAGTACGCAAGACGTTATAAAAGATGGAAAAGATATAAATAATTTTCTTTGGGAAATAATAAAATATATAAAAGATATTTTATTATATAAAACGAGTCAAAAGCTTGAATTATATAGCAGTGAAGAGTTAGAAGATATAAAGATGTTATCTAATAAGTTAACAAAACAAAGAGCTATTAGTTTAATATATGATTTATCGAAGCTTGAAGAAAACATGAAATTTTCAAACCAAAAAACTATTGTATTTGAAGCGGGAATTATAAAATTATGTAATATTAAAAGTAATGATAATAGTGATAGATCTGATAATAGTGAAATAGTAAAAAGAATAGAGAATATAGAAAATTATTTAAAGGCAAATAGTACAAACAAGAATAATATAAAAAGACAAAAAAACATAAGTTTATCAGGGGATAGTAGCGAAAATCCAAAAGCTAATATGGCACCAAAACAAAGAATAGTATATAACGGAAAAGTACAAGATTATTGGCCAAAGATTGTAAACGATTTAAAAAGTAGTGGAAAATTAGTTTTATATACTAACTTGATTAATACAGTGGCAAAACAAATAAATGATATGACTATAGGAATTGAATTTCCACAGGGGCTTACAAGTTTTGGAAAAGCAGTTTTAGAAAAGCCAGAGAATATTAAAGAGATTTCAGATTTAGTATCAATATCTTGTGGAAAAGAAATGCAAATAAAATTTATTGATAATAAAATTGATAGTATGGTAGATACTTCAAAAGAAAATAGTATTGAAGAGTTTGCAAATGGTCTAGATTTACCATTTAATATTATAGATTAAAATTTAAAGGAGGATTAAAGATGTCAAAAAGAGGAGGATTCCCAGGAGGAATGGGAGGATTTGGCGGAATGAATATAAATAATTTAATGAAAGAAGCCAAAAAAATGCAAGCAGATTTAGAAAAATCACAAGCAGAACTTGCAACAAAAGAATTCGAAGCAACAGCTGGGGGAGGAGCAGTTTCAGTAAAAGTTTCAGGTGAAAAATTTATTAAAGAAATAGTTATAAAAAAAGATGTTGTTGACCCAGATGATGTAGAAATGCTCCAAGACTTAATTATAACTTGTGTAAATGAAGCTTTAAGAAAAGTAGATACTGCGCAAGCAAGTGAAATGGGGAAATTTAATATTCCAGGATTAATGTAATAGTAAAGGATGTATTAAAATGTCATATTATTCACCATCAATAGAAAAATTAATAGAAAGTTTTGAAAAGTTACCTAGCATTGGACATAAAACAGCTATAAGACTTGCATTTTATATTCTTAATAGCTCTACAGAAGAAACAAATGAATTTGTTTCTTCAATTTTAGATGCTAAAAAGAATTTAAAATATTGTAATACTTGTTATAATATTTCAGATACAGATCCATGTCCAATATGTAGTAATGAAAAAAGAGATAAAACTTGTATTTGTGTAGTAGAAGATGTTAAAGATATAATTGCAATGGAAAGAACACATGAATTTAAAGGAGTTTATCATGTATTACATGGTTCAATTTCTCCTATGAATGGAATTGGACCTGATGATATAAAAATAAAAGAATTACTTTCTAGACTTATGGATGGACAAGTAAAAGAAGTAATATTAGCTACTAATCCTAGAGTTGAAGGTGAAGCAACAGCAATATATTTGTCAAAATTAATAAAACCTTTAGGTATTTCTGTCACAAGAATAGCACATGGAATTCCAGTTGGTGGAGATTTAGAGTATACTGACGAAGTTACTTTAACTAAAGCGTTAGAAGGAAGAAGAGAAATCTAGCTATTTTAAATTTTGGTATGAAGAGTTGCTAGCATTAGTGTTTTCTACTATATTAATAGTATTTGCAGAAAATATTGCTAAATTATCACCAATAGCCGAGAAGAATCCAGAAAGTATACCAGCTTCTTCACTTGATACATTTTCGCCTATAAATATTGATATACTACTTGCTAATGCAACTAATTCTGCATTAGATAAATTATTTAAACACATAAAGCACCTCCATATATTATATAGAGGTGCTTTATAAATGGTGAATTGACATATTATGTAAATAGTTGTATAATTTAATTATTAAACTCAAGGAGGTAAAATGCATGAAGAACAAAATTTTCCGGCAAATAGATAAAGAAGGACGATTTACTATTCCAAAGGTTTTAATGGATTTTGTTGGCTTAAGTACTGGTACGTGCATTGCTTTTATTACAATAGGAGAGGATATGATTTCTTTTATACCTTTTGAGAAAGCAAAAGATGTACTTATTATTCATAAATGCCATATTGATTCAAAAAATAGAGTAATTATTCCTAGAGAATTTAGAGAAGGAATAAAACAAGTAGAAGTTTTTATCTATGAAGGAAAAATCACAATACGATAGTTTGTATTGTAAAGTAAAAGGAGAACAATGTTCTCCTTTTATTAATCCAATATTATTTTACAAATATTTTCTGTTGAGTTTTTTCTTGCAAGTATATTTGTGTTTTCTTTCATGTGATTTAATTTTTCTTTGTCTTTAAATAAATCTCCTATAATTTTTTCTATATTGTCATCTTTTTTTAGCCATATAGCAATTCCTTTTTCTACTAAAAATTCTGCGTTTTCTTCTTCTTGACCTGGTATAGGATTAATAACTATAATAGGTAAGTTAGATGCAAGACTTTCTGATGTTGTAAGTCCACCAGGTTTTGTTACAACTAAAGAAGAAACATACATATATTCAGGGACTCTATTTGTAAATCCAAGCACTTTTATATTATTTTGTTTTTGGTATTTAATTACGATTTCCTCAAAAGCTAATTTTATTTTTTCGTTTTTCCCTGAAATTACAATAATTTGAACATCATCTAAAGTTTTCACAAAAGCTTCAAAGATCTTAAGCGTATATGATTTTCCCAACCCATATTCTCCTCCTCCAAAAAATAGGATTATAGGTTTAGAAATTTCAAGTTCAAGATCATTTAGTATTTTACTTTTGTCATAAGATTTTAAAAATCTGTTAGAAATTGGAATACCTGTTGAAAATACTTTTGATTCATCTATATTTTTATTTATTAAATAATCCTTCATTTTATCGTTAGATACAAAAAAATAATCTGTATAATCACTACCTACTAACCATTGGTCATGAGGAGAAAAATCTGTCATTATAGTTGCAATTTTTGCATATATTTTCCCTTTTCTTTTTAGATAACTACACATTTGACTACCAAATGGATGTGTTGAAATTATAATATCTGGATTCTTTTCTCTTAATAATTTTAGTAACTTAATTGCCATAATTTTATTAGATTTTGTAGTGATATGTGCAAGTGGACCTTTTTGAGAATTAGAATATATTTTTCCCCAAGCCCATGGAACTTTTTTTGCCATTTGCCTATATGCCGCTGTTGTTAATGTTTCTATAGTTTTATTTACATATTTCATACAATCTATTAATTCTGTTTCTACATTACTATAATTATTATCTATATATTCTTGAATTGATTTTGCAGCAGATAAATGGCCTCCTCCATATGATGCATAAAATATTAATACTTTTTTCATAAAATCTCCTTTTGAAATTTTTAATTTTTTTAAATTTTATCATAAATATTTAATATATAGTATATTTTTTGAAAAAAAATACAAAATAAAAATATAATTTTTAATATAAGAGGTAGGAAGTTATTATGAAAAAAATTATAAGCGAAGAAAATAAAAAGAAAATAATAGGAATTTTAATAACATTTTTAATAATTGTTTCTGTTGTATTAGGTACAATGTTATATAAAAAGCAAGAAGAATATACAATTGCTAGTGAAAATGATTATAATATGTCATTTTATGAATTAATAGATTATGTGGAAAATGTCAAAACATATCTTGCTAAATCATTAATTTCAACAACTTCTGAACATGGGGCTGAGACACTAACTCATGTATGGAGAGAAGCAAATTTGGCTCAAAGTTATTTAGCAAAGTTGCCAATAGAGAGTCACGAACTAGAAAATACTGAAAAATTTCTAAATCAGGTTAGTGATTATAGTTATGCATTATCTAGAAAAAATATATATAATCAAAATTTAACTCAAGAAGATTTAAAAAATTTAAAGGAATTATATAAATATAGTGTTGATTTACAAAATACATTAAATCAATTGTCAGAAGACTTAAACTATGGGAGAATTAAGTGGAAGGATTTAACAAATTCAGGAGAGACTCAATTTGCACAACAAGTAAGTAATATATCAAAAGATGTTTTCAGTAATTTAGAAAGTAATTTCCATGAGTATTCAGGTTTAATATATGATGGGGCTTTTTCTGAACATATGACAAGTGGAAATAAAAAGGGTCTTACAGGAAATGATATAGATGAAGAAACAGCAAAAAAACAAGTCGAAGAATTTATTGGAAAAGAAAAAATAAAGGAAATATCAAGTTTAGGGTTATCAGAAAATGCAGATATTCAGGGATATGGTTTTTCAATAACGACAAATGAAGATAATAATATAACTATATCGATTTCTAAAAAAGGTGGACACATTATATCAATGAATTATAATAGAGATGTTGTAGCAGAGGTGATATCACAAGAAGAAGCAAATAATATTGGAAAGAATTTTTTAAGTCAAAAAGGATTTCCAAATATGAAAGAAACCTATTATTTAAAGCAACAAGGAATTGTAACAATAAATTATGCTTATGAGCAAGATGGTGTTGTTGCATATCCTGACTTAATAAAAGTAAAAGTAGCGTTGGATAATGGAGAAATCTTAGGAATTGAGACTACAGGGTACCTAAATTGCCACGAAAAAAGAGATGTTTCAAAAGTAAAAATAACAAAAGATGATGCTAAAAAAATATTAAATAAGAATCTAGAAATAAAAAGCGAAGGATTAGCAATAATTCCTACAAAGTGGCAGACAGAAATATTATGCTATGAATTCAAAGGAACTATTGATGAAACTGACTTTTTAGTATATATAAATGCACAAGATGGTAAAGAAGAAGATATATTAGTTATAATAAATACTCCTGATGGAACTCTTACTATGTAATTTTATAAAAAATTACTTTTAAGTAAAAAATTATTAAAATAAATAAAACAAAAATGTAAATAATAAAATTAATAAAGCAAAATTGCTTTATTAGAATTAGGAGGATGTTATGTCTAGAAATAGTAAACTAATATCTGAAAATCTTAGAGAAGAAATTGCAAAAGAATTAGGTGTTTATGATCAAGTAAAACAAGATGGTGGTAGCTGGGCGAATGTATCATCAAAAACATGTGGTAATATAGTTACAAAAGCCATAGAAATTGCAAATAGATCAGTAGAAAAGTAGTTGCCTAAATCATAACCACCCGTAAAACGGGTGGTTTGTTCAGCCCTAAAAGGGCATATAAC
>CAZSMG010000044.1:0-10813 GCA_964608075.1 uncultured Clostridium sp.
TCTCTTATACAATCAAATTTTTTATTCACTTGCATTTACTTTTTTAAGTAACCTTTATTTAACATTTTTATTTTTATTTAATATGTTAATGGCAAAATACTAAATTATTTAATTATACCATTCAAAATAGAAATCTAAAAATCTTACTGTATCTCCTTCTTTAACGCCAATTTCTTTTAGTTTTTCTTCTATTCCCATGTTTCTTATACATTTTTGGAAATAATACATAGATTCATTATCTTGAATATTGACTCTTCCCATAAGTTTTTCTATTGCTTTACCTTCGACAATATATTCATCTTTTTCTTTTCTTATATTCCACTCATCTTGTTTTTCTTCTAAAGTATAAACTACCTTTTCTTCTATATCTATTAGTTCTTCTTTTTTGAGCGTTTTTAAAACTTCTGATACTCTTGATAAAAGTTTATCTATTCCTTTGCCAGTTGCAGCAGATATTTTAAATATTTCTAAGTTTTTTTCTTTTGCTAAACTTTCTAATTCTTTTAATCCTGTATCGTCTTGCATAGCGTCAATTTTATTTGCAACAATTATTTGTTTTCTTGTACTTAATTTTTCACTATACTTTTTAAGTTCTTCATTTATTTCATAGAAATCTTCAACTGGATTTCTTCCTTCTAATCCTGACACATCTATAACATGCAAAAGTAATCTTGTTCTTTCAATATGTCTTAAAAATTGTATTCCAAGTCCAATACCTTCGCTTGCACCTTGTATAATTCCTGGAATATCCGCTATTACAAAACTATCTCCATACTCAGTTTTTACAACCCCCAAGTTTGGTTCTATTGTTGTAAAATGATAATTTGCAATTTTTGGTTTTGCCTCTGTTGTCACTGATAAAAATGTTGATTTTCCTACATTTGGAAAACCTAAAAGTCCTACATCTGCAAGAAGTTTAAGTTCTAATATTAATTCTTTTTCTTCTCCTTTTTCTCCATCTTGAGAAAATCTAGGTGCTTGCCTTGTTGCAGTTGCAAAATGTGAATTTCCTTTTCCTCCTCTTCCACCTTGTAAAATTAATTCAACTTGTCCTTCTTTTGATAAATCGGCATATACTTTTTCTGTCTTAGCATCTTTTACAACTGTACCTATTGGAACTTTAATATATAAATCTTCTCCTGCTTTTCCATTACAATGGTTTCCACTACCATTTTCACCATTTTGGGCTTTAAATTTTTTATTATATCTAAAATCAATTAATGTATTAGAATCTGGATCTACCATAAAAAAGATACTTCCACCTCTTCCACCATCTCCACCGATCTGGTCCACCTGCTGCTACATACTTTTCTCTTCTAAAAGTTGTAGCACCATTTCCACCATCTCCTGATTTTATATATATTTTTGTGTAATCTGTAAACATTTTCTCTCCTTAATATAAATCGTTTAATTCTTCATCTTTTCCATCCTGCATTCTAAATGCTGGATTCATTATTAAAAGTAATTTCATTTTTCCAGCAAAAACAAATTTAGTATTTGGTGGTATTTCAATTAAATCATCTTTTTTAACATCATATATTTTACCATTTAATTTAAACTTACCTTTTCCATCTAATACATAATATATTTTTGAACTATAAGAATTTGTATGATATCTATCATGTCCTTTAAAACAATCTTCTATTGTTAAACTAATTCCTTTACATTCTAATTCATAATTATATCCATGTAATCCTTGTTGCTTAAAAGATGGTTCTTTACTTAAATTCTTTATATATTTCATATTTGTCTCCTTATTTATATTACCTAATTTGTGAATCATTTGCTTGTCTTGTTATTGCATTTTGATAAAATTGTTGTTTTAATTCATATATTTTTTGTTGAATTTCTACTGGCATACTGCTTTCATTTTTATCTAATGTACCATGTCTATTACTTAATGAACCTATATAATTTAAATATCCATTATCATTTTTAAAATTATCTTCCTGAGATAGTAAATAAAGTAAATTATATACTTCCTGTGATTCTTGTATAAATGCAACATCTTCAATTTTTTTATCTGTTGTAAATACAACAGGTACTCCAAGTGGTGCATCTAGCATTCCATCTTTAGTTAACACTTCTTCTCCATATTCGTTTCCTTTACATCTAATATATCCTGTATAAATATATGTTCCATTTTCATCTTTCGCAACTTTATTTAATTTTCTTATTTGTATCATTTTACCATTTACTACATTTACCCCATCATATGATTCATATTTTTTATTATCCATTGCATAATAACTATCTTTAAATTCTAAATAGTAATTATCTTTTCTTCTATTTCTTTTTTCCTCTTCTTCTTTTTCTATCATATCAGCATCATATTTCATTCTTTCTTTAAATTCATTATTTCTTTGATTAGAATATATTTCTCTTTGATTTCTTGTATTATTGATTTGCTCTTGTGCTATTTGATTTTCTCTTCTTATTTTATTGCTAATAGGTCCTTTTACATAGTTTTCAGTATAAATATCTTTATCAATATAATAATAATTTGGGTCATTATTTAATTTTCCTATATACATACATTCACTATTGTCAGGCATAGCTTTTTGATATAAATGATATGAAATAAGCTTTTGCATAATAGTTTCATCAATTGGATAACCTACAGGTATTTCAAATGCTACATCATCATACTCTCCAAAATTTGTAAGTTTTCCTTCTATACCTGTTTGAATTTTTGCAATCATTAAATTAGTAATCATTCCATCACTATATCTCATCTGTGTATCAAATTTTATAGATGTAATCATTGAATAATCACCATATTCTGAAGTTCTCATTGTTACTGGATGAGTAAGATATTCTATGTCTTTAGGTGTATTATATCTATTACCTGATTTTAATTTTTTATTTCGTTGTATAATATTTTTTATATTACTAAAAAATCCCATGCATTTTCTCCTTTGTTTTTATAAAAATTTTATTCAAAATAGTCTAATTTCATAGCTTTTTTTATCTTTTTCATTGTTTCTTTTGCTTCTTTTTGAGCTCTTTTAGTTCCTTCTAATAGAATTTCATCTACTAATTTGGGTCTTTCTTCATAATATTTTCTTTTTTCTTTAATTGGCTTTAAGAAATTTATTATATTTTCAGCTAATTGTTTTTTACAAGCAACGCAACCTCTTTTTCCTGCCTTGCATTCTTCGCATACAGTTTCTATATCTTCTGGATTAGTAAACAAATTGTGATAATATGCAACCATACATATATCAGGATTACCTAAATCATCTTTTTTTATTCTGTTTGGGTCAGTTACTGCTCCCATAACTTTTTTTCTTATTTCTTCATCTGAATCAGATAAATATATTGCATTTCCTAAAGATTTTCCCATTTTATCATTTCCATCTAATCCTTTTATTCTTTTTTGAGAAGATAAAAGCGCTTCTGGCTCTAATAGAACATCTCCATAAATACTATTAAATTTTCTTACTATTTCTCTACATTGTTCAATAAGTGGTAATTGATCTTCGCCAACTGGTACTAACTGTCCATTAAAACATGTAATATCTGCTGCTTGACTTACTGGATATCCTAAAAATCCATATGTTACACTTTCTCCAAATAAATCCTTTTTTTGTGCAATTTCAGTTTTTACTGTAGGATTTCTTTGAAGCCTAGCTATTGTAACTAAGTTAGAATAAAATACTGTAAGTTCAGCAGTCTCTGGTATCATTGATTGTATATATATAGTCGTTTTTTTAGGATCGATTCCACAAGCTAAATAATCCATTGCAACTTCTCTTATATTGTTTCTTACCTTTTCAGGATTATTAAAATTATCTGTTAAAGCCTGAACATCTGCTATTAAAATATATTGTTCATATCTATCATCATCTTGAAGTTTCACTCTATTTGCAAGTGAACCAAAATAATGTCCAATATGTAATTTACCTGTTGGTCTATCACCTGTTAATATCCTTTTTTTATCCATTCTTATCTCTCCTAACTAATATATACATATTATACTATAAATAAAAAACAAAAACAACTCTATTTATAGAGTTGTTTAATAAAATAATTATGCTTCTTTTACTATTTCTTTTTTTGCTGTTGTAGCTTTTTTAGTTGTAGTAGTTTTCTTTGTTGTTGTAGCTTTCTTAGTTTCTGTTTTTTTAGCTGTTGTTTTCTTTGCTTCTGCTTTTTTATCTGTAGCTTTTTCTTTAACATCTTTTTTAGCCACTTCTTTTTTTGCTATTTCAACTGCTTCTACTGGGTAAACACTAACTTGTTTTTTATCTCTACCTTTTCTTTCAAATTTAACTAATCCATCTACTAATGCGTATAATGTATCATCACTACCTTTTCCAACATTAGTTCCTGGATGCATTTTTGTTCCTCTTTGTCTCATTAATATATTACCAGCAAGAACAAATTGTCCATCTGCTCTTTTTACACCAAGTCTTTTAGATTCACTCTCTCTACCATTATGGCTACTACCCTGACCTTTCTTATGAGCCATTCAATTTCACTCCCTTCGGTTAATTATATATGTTTGTTTATATAATAAATTCTAATTTTATTAAGCTTCTACTTTTTCTGAAGTTTCTGCTGTTTTTGTTTCTTTCTTAGCTGTAGCTGTTTTTATAGATGTAATTTCAACTTTTGTATAAGGTTGTCTATGTCCTTGTTTTCTTCTGTAATTCTTTTTTGGTTTCATTTTGAAAACAATTATTTTTTTACCTTTTCCGTGTGAAACTACTTTACCTTCAACTTTTACACCTTTAACATAAGGATTTCCAACTTGTACTTTTTTATCATCAGATACTAATATTACATCTGAAAAAGTTACTTTTTTTCCTTCTTCAGCATCTAATTTTTCAAAAAATACAACATCACCTTCTGCTACTTTGTATTGTTTTCCACAACTTTCAATTATTGCGTACATTAAAAATGCACCTCCTTATTTGTATACTCGCTAATCCTTAAAAAAAGGTAGACAAACTTAATTGACTTTTATGTACCTTGACTAAGCGGATTACAATTATCAATTTTAACACTTATTAAATATATTGTCAATAAAATTTTTACTATTTTTTCCTAGAATTTATTATTTTTTACATCTTCAATAAATTTATCTCTAATATCATCTGGAAGAATACAAATATTTTCAATATTTTTTCTATCTATTATCTCAGGAATATACTCTCCTCTATCCGCATATTTAGGATTGTTAGTAAATTCAGGTCCATCTCCTGTTCCAAATTTTCCATCTATATATTTACATAGATAAAAATATTCATCTTTGCTTCTTATACCATCATGTTTTTCATATAGTAGTTCTAATACCTCTACATTTATACCAAATTCTTCTTTTATTTCTCTTTTAACTCCATCTTCAAAGCTTTCTATTCCTTCTCTTCCTCCTCCTGGAAAAGTATAATAATCTCCTATTGGATGGTTTTTAACACCCTTTCTATGCATAAATGCAAAACCATTTTCTATTGGTACAATACCTGCTACTCTTATTCTTTCCATATGTAATTCTCCTTTTTTAAAAAATCTTTACTATTATATTATTGTTCTTTAATAATTACAATAAAATTTACAATATTTTGTTAATTAGCATTTTTATACCTTTTTAAAATTTAATCTTAAAAATATAGTTTTGAGGTCGCAATTGCGACCTCAATTTGTTTTAACTTTTTCTCAATAATTCAACTATTTTTTCTCTATTTGCTTCAATAACTGCTGCACGGACACTTGCATATCTATCTTTCAGTAACTTAGCTAAATCTTTATTACTTGTGTTTGGATTTCTAGCAGCCGATTGACGAACGTCTTCATCTGAATCTCTAGCTAATTTAGATAAATCATCCTTACTTGTGTTTTCATTCTCAGCAAGCGCTTTACGAACATTCCAATTTTCATGTTTAGCTAACTTAGATAAATCTTCTTTACTTGTGTTTTTATTCTTAGCAAGTGCTAAACAAACCTCCCACTCAAAATTTGTAGCAAGTTCAGATAAATCTTCTTTTCTCGTGTTTGGATTTTCAGCAATTTGTACAACAAATTCAACTGGATATTCATTGAGTTCTAAAGTTATAACCATAAAATTCCTCCTTTGACAATTTTGTCTTATCTTGCTATTGTTAATAGTTACATCTATAATGTTAACCTACTTTAATGTTGCCTGTAGGAGTATTTTTGCTAATTTTATACATTATATATCAACATAATTTCAACTTGTTTTTAAAAAAACAACTAAAATACTTTAATTTGGTAAATACTATTAATACTTTTAAATAGTAAATTTTGAAAGAAGGTATATAAATGTCTAACAAAAAAGAGGAAGTTAATATTTCTGAACTATATGGTATGGAATGTACTTTGTCAAAAGAAGATTTTATAGAAAAATACAATATTAATTTAGATGGATTATCCCAAAATGAGGTAAATGAAAGAATTAATAAATATGGATTAAATGAAATATCTCAAGGTAAACCTAAAAAATGGTATAATTACTTTTTAGGAAGTTTATTTAGTCCTTTTAATAGTATATTAATAGGCATAGCTTTATTACTAATATATACAGATGTATTTCTGCCAGAAAATCCTAGTTATGCTAATATATTAGTTATTGCAATTTTAGTTATAGTAAGTACTTTTTTAGAATTTTTTGAAGAATATAGATCAAATAAAGCAGCCGAAAAGTTAAAAGAATTAGTTGCAACAACAACTACTATTATAAGAAATAGTCAAAAAGAAAATATCCCTATTAAACAAATTACTATTGGAGATATAGTCTTATTATCAGCAGGTGATATGATTCCAGCAGATTTAAGAGTCATAGAATCAAAAGATTTATATGTTAGTCAATCTTCATTAACTGGTGAGTCAAATGCTGTTAAAAAATCTAGTCAAACTGAGCTATCGATAGAAAAAATTGATAGTATATCTGATTTAGATACAATTTGTTTTATGGGAACAAATGTAATAAGTGGAAGCGCTAAATGTGTGGTTATTAAAATTTCTGATAATACTTATTTTGGTAGGGTTGCACATACATTAACTTCTGGTAAACCTAAAACAGCTTTTCAAAAAGGTATTGAAAGTATAAGTAAATTACTAATAAAATTTATGCTAGTTATGATTCCTTTAGTTTTTATTTTAAACTTTTGGAAACATGATATTATAACTGCATTTACCTTTGCAGTAGCTATTGCAATTGGTATTACTCCACTTCTTCTTCCAGTTATACTTTCATCTAGTTTATCTAAAGGTGCAATTAGAATGTCTAAAAAGAAAACAATTGTTAAAAGATTGGATTCTATTCAAAGTTTTGGAGGCATGAATATTTTATGTACAGATAAGACTGGGACACTAACAGAAGATAAAATAGTTTTAGAAAAATATTTAGATATTAATGGTAATGAAGATATAAGAATTTTAAAACATGCATTTTTAAATTCTTATTTTCAAACAGGTTTAAAAGGAAATATTGATGAAGCAGTAATTACTAGGGCTTTAAATAATAACTTAAATGAATATACAAAAATTTACAAAAAGATAGATGAAATACCTTTTGATTTTACTAGGAGACGTCTTTCTGTAATAGTAACAGATGGAAATAAAAAGCAAATGATTACAAAAGGTGCAGTAGAAGAAATATTAAATATATGTACCTTAGTAGATTATAAAGGTGAAGTATCTAAACTTACAAATGAAATCAAAGAAAATATAAGAAAAATAAGTAAAAATTTAAATAAAGATGGTTTGCGTGTAGTTGCTGTTTGTCAAAAAAATGATATAAATGATATTCAAAATTTTGGAATTAATGACGAAAAAAATATGGTACTTCTTGGTTTTATAGGATTTCTAGATCCTCCAAAGGCAAGTGCTAAAGAATCAATTCAAAAATTAAACAATTCAGGAATTAGGGTTATTGTTTTAACAGGTGATAATGTTGAAGTTACTAGATGTGTTTGTAATAAAGTTGGAATTAATTCTAAAAGAATAATTACAGGAAATGATATTGATAAACTGGCAGATATTGGTGTTATTAGATTACTAAAAACATCTAATATATTTGCTAAATTATCTCCTATTCAAAAGGCTAGAATTGTAAGACTTTTAAAGGAGTCTGGAAATATTGTTGGTTATATGGGGGATGGTATAAACGATAGTCCTTCACTTACTAATTCAGATATTGGTATCTCGGTAGATACTGCTGTAGATATTGCTAAAGAATCAGCAGATATTATATTACTTGAAAAAGACTTAAATGTTTTGTTAGATGGTGTACATGAGCGGAAGAAGAACTTTTGCAAATTTAATGAAATATATCAAAATGGCAGTCAGCTTTAATTTTGGCGAAGTTGTATCTGTTATAATCGCAAGTGTATTATTACCATTTTTGCCAGAAACACCCATACAATTGCTAGTAGAAGGTTTACTATATGATTTTGGACAATTAACTCTACCTTTTGATAATGTAGATAAGGAGTATTTACAAAAACCTAGAAGATTAGATGTTGGTAGTCTTAAAAAATTTATGCTATTTATGGGACCTTTAAGCTCAATTTTTGATATTATAGTTTTTATATTTATATTATTAATATTTAAAATACATGACCCTGCAACTTTCCAAACAATTTGGTTTAGTTATAGCATAGTTTCAAATCTTTTAGGAATGCATATTATAAGAACTGCAAAAATGCCTTTTATGCAAAGTAATGCTAGTAAAATGGTATATTTTTCTTCTATACTTCTTAGTATAATAGGTGTTATAGTTCCATATACATTTTTCGGCCATATGATAGGTTTAATATCTTTGCCTTTTATATATTTACTAATAATACTTGGTGTTCCTATCTTATATTGTATTGTTGCTATATTTGCTAAAAAATTTTATATTAAAAAATATGGTGAATGGATATAAAAAAGTCCCTCAAAAGAGGGATTTTTTTATTCAATGATAAGTTCTTCTCTGATTTTTTCATCAGATATATTACACCGTACACGCCTATTATATTCTCGTATTGTGCTTTCATCTGCACTATCAGGTTCATCTAATAGTTCATAAAAATATAGGCTTACCATTTGGAAAAATCTCATAATTTCTTCATTATAATTTTCTTTTGCCAGCATTCTTAGTCTTTCCATTTTTTCTGCCCTTTTACTTATCATATTATAATCCCTCCTTAAAAGAAACTTAAGACTACATAATTTTATAGCCTTATGTAAAAAATTACAATAATTATTTTATCATTTATATATTAAAAAGTCAATGTTAATGTTTCGTAATTATTGATTCTATTGGATTTTTATGATATAATGTTTATGTAACTTTGTGTCTATGTTTTTACTAGGAGGTAATTTATGTTTAAATTGCGGAAACTAAGAAAAGCTGCTACGAAATATAATTATTGCATTAATTATGACCCAGAAATAATAACAAGTACGATTACTGATTGCATTAAAGATATGGAAATCTTGCAAAAACTAACTGATGAATATATTGATAAGCAAAATAATATTTTAGAGAAATGGTATAAAAAATATGATATGTTTTGTTTTATATATTCTGCTGATGCTTTAAGTCAGTCTTTCTTGTTCTTATATTCAAATTTAATTATTTATATGCTCTGCAGGTTATTTATTAATTTAAGCATTGCAGGAAACTATAAAAAAATGTTTTCTCAATTTTTAAAACGATTATATCAATTTAAATACTTTCGTAGCTAAAGCCTCAGTATACTGAGGCTTTTTTATAATTATTTTATATCTACTCTATCTTTTCCAAGTATTTCTTCAAATACTTTTAATATTTCATCAGTTAAATATATTGCTCCACATGGTTTTAGTTCTTCTTCAATTTTTATTTTAACTGATATATTATTTTTATCACCATTAAAATATTTTATTGCTCCACGTAATTTTGATTTTGTATCTTCTGTTAAGTCTGTTATATCTAAAACTAATGCTTGTTGTTTTTTTATTCCAAAATCATTAATAGATTTTGCTACTATTTTAGCTTCTTCATCTTCTCTTATGCTTAGACGTCCTTCAATTGTAACGATATTATCTTCTACTAGACTACTTTGAGAGCTAAGATAAGCATTTTCAAAAACTATTATTTCTGCTTGTCCATATAAATCCTCTACTGTAAGAAATGCCATAATTTTATTAGTTTTTGTGTATTTCTTTTTTATGGATGTTATTATTCCTGCATATTTAACATTTTGTCCATCTTTAAATTGTTTTCTTTCAATTTGTTGTTCATCTTGACCATTTTGACTATCTATTTGCCTTAAATTTAAAGTATTTATATTTGATTCTTTTTCTATTTGTTCTCTTAATTTTTCTAATGGATGTCCTGATATATAAATTCCTAGCATTTCTTTTTCCATAGATAATAACTCTTTTTCTGTAAACTCATCTTTATTTAAAAAAGTATATTTGATTTCATTTAGATTTTGTTCTTCTCCATTACTTCCTAAATCAAACATAGAAACTTGTCCATCTAATCCTTTTTTATTAATAGATTGAATAGTATCTATTATGTTTTCAAATGATGCAAGAAGAGTTGCTCTGTTTTCATTAAAGCTACCAAATGTTCCGCATTTTATTAAACTTTCTATACACTTTTTATTAACTGCTTCCCCTGCTATTCTCTCACAAAAATCTGTAAAGCTACTATACTCTCCATTTTCATTTCTTTCTTTTATAATGCTGTCAACAGGTGCAATACCTACATTTTTTATACTTCCAAGCCCAAATCTAATTTTTCCATCTTCAACAGTAAATTTAGTATTACTTTTATTTATATCTGGTTTTAATATTTCTATTCCTAATTCTT
>CAZSMG010000045.1:0-10715 GCA_964608075.1 uncultured Clostridium sp.
TAGGAAAAAAATAAATTCCACAAAAAATTAATAAAAAATAAAATATATAATTTTAATAATAAAAATAAGTTATATTTTAAGATATAAAATTAAAATATAATTTATACATAATAATAAGAAGGGATTTTTTAAAATAAAGAAATAAAATTAAAAATATATTATAATTAAACATTAATTTCATTTTAAATAAGCAATTTTTTAATTATGAAATTTGGACAAATAGTATTTAAGTTATAATATATTTTTAATTTATATATAAATGTATTATTAAATAGAAATTAATTTAAAAAATAATTTTTATATATTAAAATTTAAATTGAAATAAAATATAGTAAAAGTTGAAAAATATCTAATATATTAGAATAGTAGTAATAAAAAATAAGGAGATTTATCATATATAATTCGTTAAAAGGTAACGGACTAAAGCTATTCAAAGCCAAAGAATTTTTCAAAAAATGGGCAAAAATGGTATACATAAATGCAAATATTACTATTGCATAAAGCACATGTTTTTTTATTAAAAAATACAATAAATAATTAATTAAAATAAAAAATTAGTACAATATTAAAATAAATTATGATAAAATAAAATATTAATTTGTTTTAATAAAATTAAATAACTATTAAAAGATAATTTTAAAGTATAAAAAACTAATTTTAAAAAATAAGTAATTCTCTATTTCTTTTTTTAGTTTTTAATTAATAAATTTTAAATATACAAATTAAAAATAATTTTAGATATGATTAAATTGATTTTAACTTTATATAATTTTAAAAGTGAAATTTTTTAATAAAATCATTTTAAATTTAAATATTTTTACATTAAGTAAAAAACTAAAATTATTATATAAAAATTATATAAAAAGATAAATTATAATAAAATATTAATGAAAGTTAAAATAATATCACAAGAATTAATCAACGCAACAAAGTATACATAACGACAAAAACATAAAATTCAAGTTTTTGAGCTAAATTAGCGGTATAAAATGATTTGGCAGTTTAAATTATTTTATACATGTATATGTACTCAAAATTTTTAAGTATACATAACAACAAAATCTCATATTTACACAGAATTGATAACTAAATCTTTATAATAATATTTTATTATTAAATATAAAAAAGTAAAAGAAAAAATAATACAAAAAATTAAGAAAAAATTATACCAAATTAATTTTTAATAGAATTTATATAAAAGAATAAATAATTAACTAATTAAATAAAATTTAATTTTAAATAAATTAAAAATTTAATATAAATTAAAATGGAATGAATTTTAATTTTCTAATTGTAAGAAATAAAAAATATAATAATTAAAAATATTTTAAAATTTATTTATAAAAATTTTTTTATCAAATTTTTATTAAAGAAATATGTGCAGATATTTTAAAAAATAAAATAAGAATAATTTTAATTTTATAATATTGAAAATAAATTGAAAAAATAAATTACACAAAAGATTATAATATGAAAAGCATCCAAAATATAATAATAAATTTAACTAGTTAAAAAATAAAATATAAAAATATATTAAATTTCAGAAAGAATAAGGTCGCTATTGCTGATTTACATAACTCGAGTTTGCAAAAATGAATAGTTTTTGTGTAAATACCAGAAAGAATATCGGATTAGAAGGGTGTAGAACTTGATATATCTTAAAATAAAAGTAAAAACCAGCCCTTAATAGTATACATAATGTCAGATTTTGATAAAAATCAATCTTTCAATCTTTAAATGTTTATTAACACTATATATTATATTTTGCGATATAAATTATATAAAATTAAAGTGCGTTATAATAAATGAGATTATTAAATATAAAATTAAGAAAAGAAAAAATAATTAATAAATTTGACATTTTATATTATTACTTTTAAAATAATAAAAAGGTGATCAAATGCAAATTAAATTAAATAATGATGAAAGAATAGATGATTTAGAATTTAAGAATTTAAAAATTATTCAAAATAAGATGGGATTTTGTTTTGGTATAGATAGCATATTACTTTCAGATTTTGCGAAAAATATTAAAAAGGATTCTAAAGTTATTGATTTAGGGACTGGAACAGGAATCATTGCAACTTTATTATGTGCAAAAACAGAATTATCTAAAGTAGTTGGAGTTGAAGTACAAGAAGAAGTATGTAAAATGGCAAATAAAAGTATTATGCTAAATAATTTAGAAAATAAATTTGAAATAATAAATGAAAATATATTAAATCTAAATAAAATATATGAAAAGAATTCATTTGATGTTGTTGTAACAAATCCACCATACAAAAAGATTAATACAGGAATAATTAATGATAAAGCTAAAAAGGTTATTTCTAGACATGAAATTAAAGCAACTTTAGAGGATTTTATAGATATTTCAAGATATTTGCTTAAAGACAAAGGAAAGTTTTTTATGGTCCATAGACCTGATAGGCTAGTTGATATTCTTTCGAAAATGAGAGAAAATAAATTAGAACCTAAGAGAATAAGATTTGTTTGTTCACAAATAGAAAAAGAACCCAAATTAGTTTTAATAGAAGGTATAAAAAATGCAAATCAATTTTTGAAAGTAGAGAAAAATTTATATGTATATAAACAAAACGGAGAATATACAGACGAAATATTAGAAATATATAATAAGAAATAATGAAAGGGAAAGATATGAAAGGAAATTTATATTTAGTAGCTACGCCAATAGGTAATTTAGAAGATATTACAATAAGAGCTTTAGAGGTATTAAAAAGTGTTGATTTAATAGCAGCGGAAGACACAAGGCATACTTTAAAGCTATTAAATCATTATAACATATCAAAACCTCTTATTAGTAATCATAGGCATAATGAAGAAATAAAGGCAGATAGTTTAATTAACAAATTAAATTTAGGAGAAAATATAGCATTAGTTTCTGATGCAGGAACTCCTGGGATTTCAGATCCAGGTGAAGAGATAGTAAAAAAAGCAGTAGAAAATAATATTAATATAATTCCAATACCTGGAGCATGTGCAATGATTAATGCATTAATTTGTTCTGGGATAGATACAAAAATATTTACCTTTTTAGGTTTTTTACCATTAAATAAGAAATCAAGAAAAGATATATTAGATAAAATAAGGAAATCTGAAGTTACAACAATAATTTATGAAGCACCTCATAAATTAAAAAATACGTTATTAGATTTAGAAGATATATTAGAAAATAGACAAGTCGTGCTAGCTAGAGAGATAACAAAAATACATGAAGAGTTTATTAGGGGAAATATACATGAGATAATAGCTAAATCAGAATCCTTAAAGGGGGAAATAGTAATAATAATAGAAGGAACAAGTAAAAAAGATGCAGTAAGTGATTTAAATACTTTAGATATTAATGATCATTATAAATATTATGAAAAGTTAGGATATGATAAAAAAGATATAATTAAAATGATTGCAAAAGATAGAAAGTCAAGTAAAAATGAAATTTATATGGAATTTGTAAAAAAATAAAAATCTCTTTTTAGAGATTTTTATTTAATTCAGATATTTTTTTAGAACATTTATTACATATTAATTTATCTTTATATTTTATTAAATCTTTAGTGTTACTACAAAATATACAATTTGGTTCATATTTTTTTAGAATTATAGAAGAACCATCGACATAAATTTCAATTGGATCTTTTTCTGCTATATCAAATTTATTTCTTATTTCTATAGGTATTACAACTCTTCCAAGTTCATCCACTTTCCTAACAATTCCTGTTGATTTCATAACCCAATCCTCCTTAAATATTACAAAATTCGACAATCATTTTACGAGTATAATATATCATATATAAGCCTATTGGTCAATAAAATTTACCAAATAAATTTTAACAATATATGGTAATTTGTGATAAAAATAAATATTAGGAATAAAATAAAATAAAAAGGAGTAAGTATGCTAAATATAATTTGGCCAATTTTTATAATAATATCCTTTATTTATGCAATTTTTACTGGAAATGTAGATAAAATAAATAATTCCATTTTTGAATATACTGAAAGTGCAGTAAATTTATCAATTACTCTACTTGGAACTATGTGTTTATGGAATGGAATAATGGAAATTGCATCTAAAACTACTATAATAGATAAATTAACTAAGTTTTTATCGCCAATAATAAAATTTCTATTTCCTGAATTAAAAAACGATAGCCTTATTAAGAAGCAAATTTCTATGAATATGATAGCAAATATTTTAGGACTTGGTAATGCAGCTACACCTTTAGGGATTAAAGCGATGAGAACAATGCAAAGTGATAATAAACAAAAAGACAAATTAACAAATTCTATGGCTATGCTAATAGTTTTAAATACAGCATCTTTGCAAATAATACCTACAACAGTTATAGCAATAAGAAGCTCTTTAGGGTCTGTAAATCCTACTAAAATAATATTTGCTGTTTGGATTGCAACTATAATAGCAGCGATAATAGGAATATTAGCAACAAAGATATTTATTAAATTAGATAGGTGAGATGTAATATGAATATAATAAATTATTTGTCAAGTGTAGCGATGCCAGCAGTTATATTAATAATAATTACATATGGATTAGTAGAAAAAAATAAAGTTTTTGATACATTTTTAGACGGAGCTAAAGAAGGCTTAGAAATAGTATTTAAAATTTTTCCAACATTAATAGGGTTATTTGTTGCAATTGGGGCTTTAAGAAGTTCTGGAATTTTAGATTTGATAATAAATAGTATACAACCAGCATTAAAACTATTTAATATACCAAGTCAAATTATGCCATTAGCATTATTAAGACCAATATCTGGCAGTGCTTCAATAGCAGTAGCAACAGATATTATGAGAGAATTTGGAGTTGATAGTAATATCGGATTAATTGCCTCTACAATTATGGGATCAACAGAAACAACGCTTTATACTATTGCAATATATACAGCTTCAGTTGGAATTAAAAAGACAAGATTTATTTTATATGCTGCATTGGCTGCAGATATTGCAGGTATGATAGCATCAGTCGTAATTTGGCGAATTTTGTCGTAGAGTTTTCATTGACATATAGTTTTAAATGTTGTATTATAAAATTAGTTTTAATCAAAGGACGTTTTATGATAATCAAAATTTTTATATTTATTTCAATTTTTTTTATTATTAAAAAATTTGTAATCAAATTAATATCAAAATCAATTTTAAAAAAGTTAAATAGTTATTAAACTTGTAGAGAAAGTAATAATTTCCCCCAATCCAAAAATAATATTTTTTGAAAACTATTTTACGCCCCTAAAAGATGTTTAATTATAATTTTTATTTTTTATTCTTATATTATTTTCTCTACAGATATTATATATTATCGATGATATGTTTCATTATTAGATATTTTAAAAGCTCGAAATATTTGTTCAAGTAAAAATACTCTAATTAATTGATGTGGAAATGTCATTTTTGAAAAGCATATTTTATAATTACATAAAGATAAAATTTTATCGCTTAATCCTAAAGATCCACCTATTATAAATGTAATATGACTTGAAGTTAAAGAAATATTATTTAATTGTTCAGAAAACTTTTCAGATGATAATTCTTTGCCTTTTAAATCTAGACATATAATATATGAATCTTTTTTTATATGATTAGCTATATTGTTATATTCTTTATCCTTTATAATTTCACAAGTTTTATGATTTACCTTTTCTGGAATTTTTTCATCAGGTAACTCTGTTATTTCTAATTTGCAATATTTAGATAATCGTTTTGAATATTCCTCAATTGCATTTTTTAAGTAAGTTTCCTTTATTTTACCAACACATAGAATATTTATAGTTAACATTTTATCTCCTTTGAAAGTTCTATTAATTCACTAGGACGATCCCTATTTGCTACATTTAAAAGTAGCGAGTTTTCGTAAATATTTTCACTTATTAATTCTTCTACTACTGTTTGGTATGCTAATTCTGGAAAGTTATTTTCTTTACTTAAGTGACCAAGCATTGCATGTTTTAGTCCAGAGTTTACTAGATGCGAAATTGTTTTACCAGCCATATTATTAGATAAATGACCATTTGGACCTGCAATTCTAGTTTTTAAATTATATGGATATGAGGAATATTTTAAAATTTCTGGAGCATAATTTGCTTCGAGTAATATAAAGATGCTTTCTTCTAATGAATTTAATATCTTAGTATCCATATGACCTATATCAGTAGCTATGCTTATTTTTTTATTATCTTTGAAAATATTAAATCCACAAGGGTTTGCGGCATCGTGTGGAATAGAAAAAGATTTAATATTAATGTCTCCAATAGAGAATTTGTCTGTTACTTTAAATTTTTTTATGTTTTCTTGTGATATTTTTTCGGTCTGGTTTGACATATTATCAAAGGTTTCTTGATTTGCAAAAACAGGAGTATTAAATTTTTTAGAAAAAGTGCCTAATCCTTGAATGTGATCTACATGTTCATGAGTAACTAGTATTGCGTCAATTGAAGAAGGCTCTACATCTATATGATGTAAAGCTTCCTCTATTTTTTTACTACTAACACCAGCATCTACTAAAATTTTAGTATTTTCAGTTTCTATAAATAAACTATTACCACTACTACCACTATATAAACTACAAAAATTTAGCATAACATTTTCTTCTTTCCTTAGTATTATTCAATAACTCTTTCTATTTTTGCGCCTAATTTCTTAAATTTTTCTTCTATATTTTCATATCCTCTATCAATATGTTCTAAATTATATACTTCTGTTTGTCCTTCTGCTATTATTCCAGCTATTATAAGTGCTGCTCCAGCCCTTAAATCAGTGGAATATATAGGAGCAGAATATAATTTATCTACACCTTCAAAAATAGCAGTTTTACCTTGAGGAGTAATTTTAGCTCCCATTTTATTTAATTCGTCTGTATATTGGAATCTTGATTCCCATATGCTTTCATTTATTATACTGGTTCCTTCAGCAATCGAAAGAACAACACCCATTTGAGGTTGCAAATCTGTTGGAAATCCTGGATATGGAAGAGTTTTTATATTAGCTTTTCCAGGTTTTCTATCACACCAAACTCTAATACTATCTCCATAATCTTCTACTTTTCCACCGATTTCAATTATTTTTGCTGTAATTGATTCTAAGTGCTTTGTAATACAATTTTTTAATATAATATCACCTTTTGAAGCAACAGCAGCAAGCATAAAAGTACCTGCTTCTATTTGATCTGGAACAACAGAATATGTATTATTTCCTGATAATTTTTTTACACCATTTATTTTTATAATATCAGTTCCAGCACCTCTTATATCAGCACCCATAGTATTTAAAAAATTTGCTACATCTACTATATGAGGCTCTTTAGCTGCATTATCTATAATTGTAGTTCCTTCTGCTAAAACTGAAGCTAACATTACATTTATAGTTGCGCCAACAGAGACTACATCCATGTATACAGAGTTACCAATTAATTTATCTACTTTAGCTGTTATATTTCCTTTTTCTACTTCAATTGTAGCACCAAGTGCTTCAAATCCTTTTATATGTTGATCGATAGGCCTTGCGCCTAATTTACAACCACCAGGCATACCAACTTGAATAGCACCTTTCCTTCCAAGCATTGCTCCAATTATATAATATGATGCCCTAAATTTACGAGTTAACTCTAAAGGAGCTATGGTTGTATTTATATTTCTTGTGTCTATTGTAATTTCATTAGGAGAATTCCATTTTATTTTTGCACCTAAGTTTTCTAATATTTCACAAGATATTTTTACATCACTTATATTAGGAATATTTTCAATTGTACAAACACCATCTATTAATAATGTAGCAGGTAAAATAGCTACAGCTGCATTTTTTGCTCCACTTATTGTTACTTCTCCTTTTAAAGGTGTTTGTCCAGTAATTACTAGTTTTTCCAATGTTTTACCCCCAAATTTTCAAAATAAATAGAGCGTAATAAACACTCTAATTTATATTGAAATATAACATAAATAAATATAATTTACAACTATTTTTAATTATTTTTTGCAGTTAAAAGATTATTATCAGAAAATAGTTCCAATAATTTAAACTTAAAATTTATTTCCTTGCTAGAATTATCTGATATTAAAGTAAATTCTTCTTCAGATAAATTTTCTTTTAATAATTCTTTTGATTCAGTAGGAACAACGCCACAACTTACATCAACAAAACATAAAGGGGGAAACATTACGCACCACCAGTTTTGACCCTTAGCATTACCAATTTCTACTCTTAAAGCATCATAATTTCCAGCGGGTAAGGAAATATCCCCATATTCTTTAGTAGGAAATTCAAAATTTCCAATATTAATATTTACATCATATGAAAAGCCTTGTTCCCTAATGGTATCAATTGCTATTTGTTTGAAATTATCTTTATTATTTTCTACTAATAAAATAGCTTCTTCTTTACTTTTACAATTTTTACATAACTCATTCATATAATTTAGTAAGTTATCTCTAACTATATATTTTAAATTTTGGTCTTCTTTATTATCGCTATTAGCTATTACATGCAATCTAAATACACTATTACTAATATCATTTGATATTGCTTGTACATATGAATAGGCACAAACAAAAATATATATAAAAAGTAAAAATGTTAATAAAATTACAAATTTTACTTTGGTATTTTTAATAATTTTTAATAAGTTTATCATAAGAATCCTCCAATATAAAAATAAAACTTTTTTGTAAAATATTTCTTTAAAATAAGTATTAACAAAATTTTATAAAATATACATTGTCGAAAAAACTCGATGATTTTATTTGAAATATAATTGACATATTTGAAATAAAATGGTAAAATTTACCAGTAACAGAAAGAACACATGAATGATTGTTTTAATTGAAGGGATTGATGTTTAATGATTACAAAAGAAAGCGAAACTAAAAAGATATGTAGTTTCTATGCAAGTGAGTTTCATTTAGAAATGATAATACTACCATATATAAATAAACAATTAGAAAAGAATAAAAAAATATATATAGTAACAGAAGAAAATTTAAGAAATAGTATAGAAATATTAATGTCAAAAATTAATTTAGAAGAAACTAGAAAACAAAAGATTTTAAGTTTAGATTGGAACAATAATTATATAAATAAATTAGAAAATATTATGCAAAAGTCAAATGAAGAAGAATACATAATAATAGTAAATGGAAAAGAAGAATTTATAAAAGAGATAAATAAAACTATAGAAAGTAAAAATAATATTAATATTGTAAATTGTTATAGAATTGAAGAAATTCAAAATCATATGAAAGATATAGTGCAAAATCACTCTGAAATGCTTAATACCCTAGGAATTAAAAAAATTGATAAAAACTATTGAAAAAATAAGGTAAATAGTATATAAATAAAGAATAGGAATAATACCTATTCTTTATTTAATTTTTATATAGAAAGGAAAATGATAATGGAAAATAGATTAGAAGAAATAAAAGCGAATTTAAAAAAATATGATCAAGAGCATTTATTAAATCAATATGAGACTTTACCAGAAAATAAACAAGAAGAGTTATTAAACCAAATAGAAAATATAGATTTTGCACTTATAAAATCTTTATATGAAAATACTAAAAAAGAATTAAAGGCGCCAGATGCAAAAATAGAACCAATAGAATATCTAGATAAATATAAGCTTAATGAAAATTATAAATATTATGAAGAGATTGGGAAGAAGGCAATTAAAGAGGGAAAACTTGCAGCTGTAACAATGGCTGGAGGACAAGGAACAAGATTGGGACATAACGGACCAAAGGGAACTTATGATATTGGTTTATACACCCATAAATCTTTATTTGAATTATTATGTGATGCATTAAAAGAAGAGGGAAAAAAATACGGAGTAACTATTCCTTGGTTTATAATGACAAGTAAGGAAAATAATAATGCAACAATAGAATTTTTTGAGAAAAATAAATTTTTTGGTTATGAAAAAGATAAAAATATATTTTTCTTTATACAAGGACAATTACCTATGGTAGATACTGAGGGAAAAATACTAATTGGTGAAGATGGTCTTATTAAATTAGCAGCAGATGGTCATGGTGGAATCTACGAATCATTAGTTAAAAACAAAATGACTGATAAAATGAGAGAACTAGGAATTGAATGGGTTTTCATAGGTGGTGTAGATAATTGCTTAGTTAAAATGGTAGATCCTGTTTTAATGGGTATGGCTATAGATAAAGGAGTAACTGCAGCAGGAAAATCAGTAGTAAAGATAAACCCAAAAGAAAAAGTAGGAGTATTTTGTAAAAAGAATGGAAGACCAAATGTTATAGAATATACAGAGATAACAGAGGAAATGGCTGAGGCAACTGACGAAAATGGAGAACTTTTATATGGAGAATCTCATATACTATGTAACTTATTTAATATATCTGCTATAGAAAGAATGGGAAAACAATCTTTACCATATCATAGTGCATTTAAAAAAGCTACATATATTGATAAAAATGGAAACAAAGTAGTACCAGATAGCCCTAATGCATATAAATTTGAAGCATTTTTGTTTGATGCGTTTGGAGAATTAGATGATATGGCAATTTTAAGAGTAAAAAGAGAAGAAGAATTTGCACCTGTAAAGAATGCTGATTCAGCAGGAGTTGATTGCCCAAGTACAGCAAGAGAATTATATATGAAATATTATAACATGTAAAAAATGAGGTTAGGATTATATAGATAAGATTAATTCTAACCTTTTA
>CAZSMG010000046.1:0-10438 GCA_964608075.1 uncultured Clostridium sp.
ATAATAATTACAGAAGATGGAATAGCTAAAGTTACTGATTTTGGAATAGCAAAAGCAGTATCAAATTCTACAATAACAGCCTTTGGAAAAACCTTAGGTTCAGTGCATTATTTCTCTCCAGAGCATGCAAGAGGGGGATATACAGATGCAAAATCTGATTTATATTCTTTAGGTGTAGTTTTATATGAAATGTTAACTGGAAAAGTTCCATTCGATGCAGATACACCAGTTTCTGTTGCTTTAAAACATATGCAAGAAGATCCTGTAGAACCAATTAAAATAAATAATAATATTCCACAAGCAGTTAATAATATTATTATGAAAGCACTTAAAAAAGATGCAAATTATAGATATAGTAGTGCTGCAGAGATGTTAAAAGATTTAAAAAAATCTCTAAAAGATTCAAATGGTGATTTCGTAGAGATAAAACAAGGTGGAAATGAATATAAAACACAAAGAATATCTACAATAAATGAAGAAAGAAGAAAAACTAAAAAAGAAACAGGTTTAAAAGCTTTTATAAATAATCATAAAGTATTAGCAACTATAATAGGATTAGTCTTATTATTTTCACTTAGTTTAGGTGGAACAATGGCAGTTTTAAATTTAACTAATCCTAAAGAAGTAGCACTTCCAAATTTAGTTGGAATATCAAAACAGGAAGCTGAAAAAGAATTAAAATCGAGAAAACTTACTCTTGAGGTAAAAGCAGAAGAATATAATTCTCAGTATGCTGAAGGATATATAATTTCTCAAGATCCAACATATATAGATAATTATAATGTAAAAGAAAAAAGTATAGTAAAAGTAGTAGTAAGCAAGGGAACAGAATTAACTAAAGTTCCTAAAGTAGTAGGATTAAAGAAAGATGAGGCTATATCAGCGCTAGAAGATGCTAAATTAAAAGCTGAGGTTAAAGAAGAAACAAGCAAAGATGTTGAAGAAGGATATGTAATAGGTCAAGATGTTGAAAAAGATAAAGAAGTTAATGCTGGAGATACTATTACAATTACTGTAAGTATAGGAACTGGAATTAAACAAGTTTCAGTAGATTCTGTTATTGGTAAAAGTGAAGAAGATGCTAAAAAAACATTAAAAGATGCAGGCTTAAAAGTTAAGGTTTCATATAATGAAGATTCAACAAAAAATAATGGTGAAGTATTAAAACAAAGTATAGAACCTGATTCAGTGGTTGATGAAGGAACAACTATAACAATTACAGTAAATAAACTTACAGAAACAAAAACAGGAAAAGTAATTGTAAATGTTAAATCTTTATTAAATGGAAAAATAGATTATGAAGATGTTCCTTCAGGAAAAAAAGATGAAGAAGGAAATGAAATAATAGAAAAAGTTCCTAAAAAAGTAGAGTTAAAAATAGTTGTTGGAAATGATATTGTATATAAAGAAGAAGTTGATCCAACAAGTACAAAAATTAATCAAGAAGTATCAGGAAAAGGTACAATTGATATAAAGGTATATATTAATGATGTACTTAAAAAACAGGGAAGTTTAAATTTAAATAATGAGAAAAAATGGACTGCAGAATAAAAACTAATAGTGGCATATAAAGTGCCACTATTGTTTATAAAAGGAAGGAATTTATGAAAGGAATTATAATAGAAAACATATCTAACTTATATAAAGTTTTAATAGATAAAAAAATATATGAAGCACAAGCTAGAGGAAAACTTAAAAAAGATGATATTATACCTGTTGTAGGAGATAGTGTAGATGTTGAGATAACTGATGAAAAAAATAAAAAAGCAGTTATAAATGGTATTAATAGTAGAAATACATATATGAAAAGACCAAAAATATCAAATGTAACACAGATAATTTTTGTTTTATCTACTAAAAATCCGAAACCTGATTTATTAATGCTTGACAAACAACTTGCATATGCAGAGTATCTAAAAATTACACCGATAATTATAATAAATAAAATTGACTTAGGTGATAATTATTTAGAAATTAAAGAAGAATATGAAAAAATAGGGTATAAAGTATATATTACTCAGGCAAATGAAGTACAAGGAATTGATGAGATAAAAGAAATTTTGAAAGATAATATAAGTGTTTTTTCAGGAAATTCTGGAGTTGGAAAGTCAACACTTATTAATGCATTATTTAATAATAATATTACTCAAGAAGGAGAAGTAAGTAAGAAGAATAAAAGAGGAAAAAATACTACAACATATGTTAAACTATATGACTTAGGTAATAAATCTTACATAGCTGACACACCTGGTTTTTCAAGTTTTAATATAGAAGAAATACAAAGTAAAGATTTGGATAAATATTTTATAGAATTTAAAGCACATATCAAAAATTGTGAATTTGTTGGATGTACACATATTAAAGAAAGCAAATGTGATATAAAAGAAGCTATGAAAAATGGACAAATTAGTCAAGGAAGATATGAAAGATTTTGCTATATATATAATGAACTAAAACAAAAGGAGGAAAGAAAATGGTAGAAATATCAACATCAATTCTTTCAGTAAAAAAAGGAGAAGAATCTGAAACATTTTTTAAATTAGAAAAAGCCAAAACAGATTATTTCCATATTGATGTAATGGATGGAAAATTTGTAGAAAATAATACATATAATAAAATGTTAGAATACTCTGGGTATATAAAAAGGATATCAAATATGCCACTAGATGTTCATTTAATGGTAGAAGATATAAAATCTGCAATAAATGATTTTATAAGTGTAGAACCTAATATAATAACATTTCATTTAGAAGCTTGCAAAGAAAGACAAGAAGTTTTTGAAATAATAAAACTAATTAAAGATAATAATTGTAGAGTTGGGATATCTATAAAACCTAATACAAATTTAGAAGAAATATATGAATTTTTACCATATATTCACATGGTACTTATTATGACTGTTGAACCTGGAAAAGGTGGACAAACTTTACTCTCTGATATGTTAAATAAAATTAAAGCACTAAAGGAATATTGTATAAAAAATAATATTGAAATTGATATAGAAGCAGATGGGGGGATTAATTTAACTAATCACCAAAAAGTAAAGAATGCTGGTGCAAACATATTAGTTGCAGGCACAGCGATAATATCAGCTGTAGATTATAAAGTTATAATTGATGAACTTAAAGAAGAATAAATTATTTATAGTAAATAAAAAAGAGAGAATATAGTAAAATAAAATTCTCTCTTTTTGTTATTTTAGTTAAATTAAATTATTTGTTCTTTTTCTTTATTAGGTAGAATTCCTTTAACTAGTAATCCTAATCCTAGAATAACACATACAAATCCAACTATGCCTCCAATATAAGGTATTAATTTAATTAAATATATTATAGAAGCTACTACTATAGCTACAATTAAATGTAACCATTTTTTATTTATATTTAATTTTTCTGATATAAATTCAGATATAGAAATTGTAAATATTGTTGTGCTTAGTGCAATAAGTATAATATATATTCCTAGTAATAATAAAGATAATTCTATTGTTATACTCAATAGTAATAATATAAAAGTAATTACAGGAATAACAATTAATCCTAGGAATCCAAAGCCTATAACTGGTAAAGGTTTGCTTGTTAATAATTTTTTTGATTTTTCTATATATTTAGGTGCTAACCAGTTAAGTATTAGCCAAATAACTGCAGTAAATACTATTGTAGAAATTATAGAAACTATTATGTCTATTATAGTTATTGAGTTATTTGAATTGCTTGATATTTGTGTATATCTAACTTCACCTGTAACTGAATTTTCAGGAATAGTAATTTGATTTGTTGAACTATATTCTAAATTACCATATATAACTCCCGTTGAAGATTCAGTAGAATCTGAATTATAATCTGTAGTTTTTTGATTTGAAGTTAAAGATATTTTATCACAAGCAATATATGCATTTCTTCCAATTGTTCCTAAAATATCTATGTTTGAAGAAGTTGAACGAATATCACGATACACATATCCACTTTCTGCTAATGTTATATTACTAGCTGTCGCATATAAGTCATAAACTATTCCTTTTATAACAAGTTTTTCAGAACATGAAAATAAATTACTATAAATATATCCAGATTCTTCAATGGTAATATTTTTTGCTATGATAAATGCATCACCACCAATTGGAGCTGAAATTTTAACATTATTACCAACAATAAAAGCATTCCCTATTACTGTATAATCAATTGTAATATCATCTCCAAATAGATATACATCTGTATTTTTAGCATTTTTATCAGCTTCTTCTATAAATTCATCCTCTTCTAATTGATTATCTTCTTGAATTGATATTGCATCATCTCCAATTCTAGCGTCATTTTCAGTTACTGCATGTGCAAAAGGAATTAATAAAAAAATTAATAATAAAGCTAAAATTAGAGTTATTTTAAATTTGTTTTTTAACATAAAAATACCTCCTAAAAAATTATAATACAAATATATATCTTAAAGAATTTTTTGTCAATAAAATTTATATGTATTTATACTTAAAAAGTATAATATTTGATTAAAAGTAGTAATTAAAATAATTTTTTTAAAAAATTAATTGAATTAATTTAAAAGTTAATATATACTTAATAAGTAAAATTATTAATAATAAAACAAAGGAAAAGGAGAAAAGTAAATGAGAAAACAAAAAGGTATAACACTAATTGCATTAATAATCACAATAATAGTGTTACTTATATTAGCCGGAATAACAATAAGTACATTAACAGGAGAAAATGGACTAATTAGTAGAGCAAACAATGCTAAGATTCGAACAGAAATATCAAGAATAAAAGAAGAAATACAAACTAAAATATTAGAAAATCAAGCAGAAAATAATGGAAATATTACAAATGATAAATTAAATGAAATAATAGCTAAGTATGATAAAGATAATAAAATAAGAGAGAATAAAAAAGAACCATATATTATTACTGAAAAAGGATATGAAATAAAAATATCAGATATATTTAACTATAAAAATGAACCATTAAAACCATATGTATTAGCCGAGACAATTGGAGGAGCAAATTCACCAGATATAAGTGGATTTAATGTAGAAAACACACATTACGTAACATGGGGAGAAGTAGCACCATATCAAAGAAATGAATTAAATCAAACAAATACAATAGATAAAGAGCCCCCAACAGGATGGTCTAATTATACTGAGAAAAAATGGGCAAATATTATTACAAATGGAGGAGAAAATGAATGCTATTGGGTATGGATACCAAGATATGCCTATAAAGTACCAACAAAATATACAACAGGTACACCAACAGCAGAAACAATAGAAGTAAAATTTTTACAAGGAACAAGTAATATCCCAATAGGAGAAACAGAAGAAATAACAAATACGACACCTACACCAGGAACATGGGTAGTACATCCAGCATTTACAAATGAAGGAAATGGAGGATTTGGAAACTTAACAGGAATATGGGTAGCAAAATTTGAAGCAAGTAGTAGTAGTGTATCTGTAGTAGAAAATCCAACAGAAAAACAATTAGAGATAACAGGAGGAGTAGCAACAACTGATGTAGATTCAGAGGGAAATAAATTAACAAATACAGATTTAAAAGTAAGAGTAAAACCAAATGTAACAAGTTGGAGAAGAATAAAAGTAAATGATATATTTAAAGTATGTCAAAATTTAGTAGAACCAAATAATTCCTTATGTTCAACAAATAATACCAAAAATACAAAATTAGATTCACATATGATGAAAAATACAGAATGGGGAGTAGTAGCATACTTAAGTAGAAGTGTATATGGAAAAAATGGTGAAGTATGGAATAACCCATATTATAATAATGAAACATATTATTCATCAATAACAGGATTATGTAGTAATGCATCAAATGGCAAAGACAATGCAACAACAGATATAACCAAAACATGTAAATATAATGAATTAGGTGGAGGAAATGCATCTACAACAGGAAATGTGTATGGAGTATATGATATGGCAGGAGGAACATGGGAAGTTGTTGCAGGAATATTAAGTAGCTATAAATCAAATGGTAATAACGAAGAAAAAAATAATTATTATAATTTTAAAGATTCAAATACGTATCCAAATAAATATTTTGATTGGTATGCTGGAACTGAAGATAAAGAAAATAGAAACATTAATTATAATTCAAATAGTGGAAAATATGGAGATGCAGTATATGAAACTTCTAGTTATGGAGACAAACCCACAAGCAGTTGGGATTCTAATGATTCTAATTTTCCATATTCTACTATTCCAATGTTTACGCGTGGGGGTAACTTTAGGTACCCTATCAGTGCTGGTGTATTCGCATTTAGTTATTCGACAGGTAAAGATGATCGTGGACAAAGTTTTCGTCCAGTAGTGCTTAGTTTGCAACCATAATTTTACAACATATATTAATAGGTAATATATAATAAATAAAAATTGTAATATAAATGTAATATATTTTTTTTTAAATAAGTTGCAAAAATTTAAAAGTTAATATATACTTAATCAGTAAAATTATTAATAATAAAACAAAAGAAAAGGAGAGAAGTAAAATGAAAAGACAAAATGGTATTACGCTAATAGCATTAATAATCACAATAATAGTGTTACTTATATTAGCAGGAATAACAATAATAACTTTAACTGGAGAAAATGGTATATTAAATAAATCAACAAAAGCAGCAATAGAAACATACCATAGTACAGTAAAAGAACAAGTTATATTAGGAGTAGATCAATATTTTATAGATATAAAAAGAGGAACATATACAGATGATGTAATAAAGTATTTATTTGAAATAGGAACTACAAGTAGTGTAGGTGATTATTATAGAGTAAATGTAGGAAAAGTAGCATCTACTATAAAAACAGGAAAAGGATCAACAAAAGAAGAAGGAGATATATATGTTATTGAAAAATATGATACACAAACCGCAAGTATAAAAAAAGTTGCATCAAAAGAAGTATCGTCTTTTAAGATTGCAGATATATCTAGAATAAAATGGGTATTAAGATATTATGAAACACAAGAGAAATATAAAGATTTATTGTACTTATATGGAGATGGTACACTAGAAAATCCAATAGATCCGTCGGATCCAACAAAACCATCAGATCCAACAGATCCAACAATAGATCCAATAGTTAGCCCAACAGATGATGATATAAAAATTTCATATATTGAAGATTTAGTTGAATTACAACAAGCAGTAGCTAGTGGAGATACTAAAAATGGTAAAAGAGTAATTCTTATGAATAATTTGGATTTCAATAGTGATTCATCTTATAGGGATGCTACAGCAAATAAGGCACAACTAACAGGCTTAGGAATTACTCCAATAGGAAATAAAGATAATCAATTTGAAGGAAGATTTTGTGGAAATGGATATACTATTTCAAATATTCTAATAAATAGAAATTCATCATCAAATCCCGCTGCATTGTTTGGATATAGTAATGGGACAATTGAAAGATTAATTGTAGATTATTCTGAGCTACCTGGATCTTATACTTATAGAGCAGGAATTTGTGTTTATAATAATGGTACAATAACAAAATGTGTTAATAAAGGAAATTTAAGTGCACCTTATGTAGCAGGAATAACAATTGAAAATAATGGTAATGTGACTTATTGTAAAAACCAAGGAACAATAACAGGACAGGCATATCAAATAGGTGGAATAATTGGTTTAAATAAAAGTAATAGTGAAATAATCGGATGTGTAAATGAGGGAGAGATACCCACTCAGGGAGCAAATACAATAGGTGGAATTGTAGGCTTATCTAGTTCAGCAATTACAATTAAAGATTGTAAAAACTCAGGAAGTATTACATCAACAAGTTGGACTGGAGGAATTATAGGAAAATCCAATGGCAATTTAAGTATTGAAAATTGTACAAATACAGGAGAGATTTCATGTGTAGCTTATAGTGGAGGTATAGTTGGAGAGGCTACTAGCAATGAAAAGAGTACTATTGTAAATTGCCAAAATAATAATAACATCAATGTAGTTGGTTCTAGTTCAACCTATAGAATGGGCGGAATTGCGGGTGAATTCAATGGAAAGATTGAAGGATGTACTAACAAAGGTACTATGGATGCAAATAATAGTGCAACTCAATTAGGAGGAATAGTTGGAGAAACTATAGGAAATAATTGCGAAGTTACTAGGTGTAGTAATGAAGCAAATATTATAAATGCTGCAGAAAAGACAGGAGGAATAGTTGGAAAAAGTGGAAGTACAATAAAAATATCTGAGTGTTATAATAAAGGACAAATTATTATAGATAGTGCTAAAAGCATAGGAGAAATAGGTGGAATAGTTGGAATCTCTGAAGGTGATGGTACACAAATAGTATTTTCTTATAATGAGGGAGAAATTAATACAAGTGGTAAAGGACATACCACTGGAGGAATTATTGGACAAGTATATTCTAGAGATAATACAATATCTGATGTATACAATATTGCTAATGTATCAGGAGGGCAATATACAGGTGGAATTGTAGGATCATGTGTTTATGGTATATATTTGACTAGATCATATAATACTGGAGATGTAAGTGGAACATCTTTTGTAGGAGGAATTGCGGGACAAGGAGATGGTTCAACAATGTTGAATGTTTATAATATAGGAGGAGTTACATCAATAGGAGGACAATATATTGGAGGAATTTCTGGACAACACGTTGGCGGATCAATATCAAATTCGTGTAATATAGGAAATGTTGGCGAAAGTGCAGCAAGCAATTGTATAGGTGGAATTATAGGAAACAATACTGGAGGCGGATGTAGTGTAGAAAATGTGTTTAATGCAGGAAACGTCACAGGAACAAATAATGTAGGACTTGCATATGGACAGATAAATAGTAGTGCATCAAATAAAAATGTATATTATAATAATACATTTACAGGAAATGAAGTAGGAACATATATGATGCAACCACCTGAATCAGGATTAACAACAGGAACACCAGAAGCTACTATGAAATCCGAAGCTTTTATTTCAACATTAAACACAAATATAGGGGATAACGATAAATGGGAATCATGGAAACTTGATGCTACAACAGGATACCCAATATTAGATTTTACTATTAATATAAATTTAGATTAATAAAATAGAAAAATAACACACTTTACATTCAAGTGTGTTATTTTTTGTTTTCTACAAAGTATGCACAAACAGAATTAGATGAAAGGTTTGTTTGAGATACAATTTCATAAGAACATTTACCGATCTTTTTGGTAAATACAATTTGATGAACAACTGATGTTAGTCAAATGAATCACCTCTTAAAAAATAGTTTGTGTAAAGATTTGAAAAATATTCATTTATTTAGATTTATAATATCTGCAATATTTATTTATAGGGCATTTATCACACTTTGGAGATCTTGCTTGGCATAAATTTCTTCCATGCCATACAAATAAGTGATTAATATCCTTTAAATATTCTTTTGGAATTATTTTTAATAAATCTTGTTCAATTTTCTCAGGGTCTTTTTCATTTGATAAACCAAGTCTATTAGAAATTCTTTTTGCATGTGTATCTACTGCAATTCCATTGGCTATACCAAAAACTTCTAATAAGATAACATTAGCACTTTTTCTTCCAACACCTGCTAAAGTAAGTAATTCTTCCATAGTATTTGGAACTATACCATTAAAGTTTTCTAAAACTTGTTTAGCACATAATTTTATATTTTTAGCTTTATTCTTATAAAATCCACAAGGATGAATTATACTTTCTAGTTCTTTTATATCAATATCAATATACTCTTGAATTGTTTTGCATCTTTTAAAAAGTTCGGGAGTTGTTTTATTAACTCTTTCATCAGTACATTGAGCAGAAAGCATAACTGCAACTACCATTTCAAATGGAATAGAAAAATCTAAACTACAAGTTGCATCAGGATAAGTTTTATTTAAAATTTCAATTAAATCTATTATATCTTTTTTTGTCATAATGAACCTCCATATTAATTATATAAAAATAAAATATTATAGTCAACAAAATAATAGTTTAACATAAAAGGAACAAATAAAGAAGTTACTTAATATAATATATTACAAATAAATTATTGGAGGTATAATATGTTTGGAATACTTAAAAAAACTATTGGTGTATGTTTAATAGGATTTGGTCTTGGAATACTGCTTGTATTGTTACTTCCAATAACAGGTTGGTTTTTTATAATAGGTTTAACTATTATATGTGTAGGGTTTATGTGGCTTGCATGCTAAAAAAGGAGGTATACATATGACTATTGTAGTTAAAAAAGTTCCAAAATGTTTAAGGGGAATTGTTAAACTGATATTCGGAATTAAAGATTAATTTAAAAAAAAAAATAAAAATGGGTAGATTTTATCTATCCATTTTTATACTCTTTTTACTTTTCCATCTTTTAAACACTTAGCACATACATGAATTCTTTTAACTTCACCATCTATTTCAGCTTTAACAC
>CAZSMG010000047.1:0-10422 GCA_964608075.1 uncultured Clostridium sp.
GAGCAAAAGAAGACTATTTAATCGGAATAAATTTTTCAAGACTTTTATCAATTATTTATGGAAAAAGAGTTGCAAGTCAAATTAATGAAGAAAAAGCATCAATATCTGTAGGACGTGTTATGACATGTGTTTTAGGTATGATAGTTTCAAGAGAAAGGGAAATAAGAAATTTTAAAAAGACAAAATATTATAAAATAAATGGAGAGTTTGGAAGCAAAGAAAGCTCATTTAAAGCAGAATGGAAAGTAAATGATAAGTCATCTGTATTTGAATCACCAAAATTATATAATGAAACAGGATTTAAAAATAAAGAAGACGCAGATATATTTATAAAATCTATAAAAAATAAAAAAGCTGTAATTACAGAAGTGAAAAAATCAAAGCAAAAAGAAAATGCACCACTTTTATTTAATTTAGCAGAAATACAAAATGAATGTACTAAAAATTTTAAAATAAAGCCTGATGAAACTTTAGAGATAATTCAAAATTTGTATGAGAAAAAATTAGTAACATATCCAAGAACTGATGCGAGAGTTTTATCAACAGCTGTAGCAAAAGAAATTTCTAAAAACTTAAATGGATTAGCGAAAAATTTTAAAGATGAAGAGACTAAAAGTTATATAAATAAAATGATTCAAGAGAAGTATCCAACAAATCTTACAAAAACAAAATATGTAAATGATAGCAAAATAACAGATCACTATGCAATAATTCCAACTGGGCAAGGTTTTGAAAATTATGATAAATTACCAGAACTTCATAAAAATGTTTATAAACTAATAGTAAAAAGATTTTTATCAATATTTTATCCAGCAGCTGAGTATAATAAAATGTCAATTACTATAAGTATTGAAAATGAAACATTTTATGCTACAGGAAAAGTATGTATAAATAGTGGGTATTTAGAAGTTTTAAAATCAGATAAAAAGGAAAAGAAATCCACAGAAAACGAAGAAAATGTGGAAAACGATAGCAAAAATAAAGAAAAAGATGCATCTATAAATTTAGAAATTTTAAAAGACCTAAAAAAAGGACAAGAAATAAATGTGAATAGTTTTGAAACTAAAGAAGCTGAAACGACTCCACCAACTAGATATAATTCTGGAACCATAATACTTGCTATGGAAAATGCAGGAAAATTAATAGAAGATGAGGAACTTCGAGAGCAAATTAAAGGTGCAGGAATAGGCACAAGTGCTACAAGAGCTGAGATTATAAAAAAGTTAGAGAAAATAAAATACATAGAAATAAACAATAAAACACAAATAATACAGCCAACTAAAAAAGGCGAAATAATTTATGATGTAGTAAATAATTCTATGCCAGATATGTTAAATCCCAAGCTAACTGCAAGTTGGGAAAAAGGACTAGAAATGGTAGCTAAAAAAGATATTAAACCTGATGAATTTATGGAAAAATTAGATAAATATATTAGATTAAAATTTGATAAATTGGTTATAAAAATATAAAAAGAAAGGGGAGAGCAAAATAGCTCTCCCAGAAAACATTACAAATTAAAAGGACAATGTGATTTACCATTTAAGGAATCAGGTATGCAATTATTTGGTGTAATACCAAACATTGCTCTTGCAGCTTTTTGAGTAGCTGCATTATTGCCTTCTTTCCAACATTTTCCCTGACACTGTGAGCATCTGTAGTCTGTAATTGAATTTGTTATTTGTGCCATATTTTAATTCCTTTCTGCCTTCTTAATAATAATTATAGAAGGACTTTCAAATTTTTTGTATACTTAATTATACCATAATTTTTATTAAAAATCAAATATATAAGAAAATAGCTTTTAAATTTAAATAATTTGTAGTATAATAGTAAAAGTACTTAATTCAAGGAGAACAAAATATTATGAATGCCATAATAGGAAAGCTTGGAAGTAACAAGAAATTTTGTGAGATTTTAGATAATATAAAAAGTAAAAAAGGTCCGATAGCTATATCGGGCTTAATTGACGTGGGAAAAGCACAAATAATATCAAGCTCATTTAAATTTTTGAGTAAGCCAGTATGTTTAGTAACATATAATGAAATACAAGCTAAAAAGTTAGTAGAAGATTTAAATTATTTTACTGAGAATATGGCTATATTTTTTCCTAAAAAAGAATTAGTAACATATGATTATATCGCCGAAAGCCAAGAAATTTTAAATGAGAGAATAGAAGTATTAAATAAAATATATGAAGATAAAAACTATATATTAGTTACAACAATAGAAGCTTTAATGCAAAGGATACCTTCAAAAGATATTATATATAAAAACATCCTAAGATTAAAAATAGGTGATACTTACGATCTAGAAGAGTTAAAACAAAAACTAATAGATTTAGGATATGTAAGATATGAACTAATAGAAGGAAGAGGACAATTTAGTATAAGAGGTGGGATTGTAGATATATCTATAGATCAAACTATTGGAGTTAGAATAGAATTTTGGGGTGATGAAATTGATCAGATTAGATATTTTAATATTATATCTCAAAGATCTACTCAAACAATTTCAAATATAAATATATATCCAGCACATGAGTTTATATTAGAACAGCCATTAGAAAGAGTATGTAAAAATATATTAAAACATACTTATTCACAAGAAAATAAAAATATAGTAGAAAATGATATTGAAATAATTAATAATGGAGAATATGTAAGTAAAATTGATAAGTATTTTAATGATTTTTATACATCCAGTTCTAATATATTAGATTATTTAAGTGATAAATATACTATTTTTATTGATGAAGAAAATAAGGTAAAACAAAGGTATTTAAACATTCAAAAAGATAATAAAAATATAATAGACCAATTAATAGAAAAAGAAAAAATTGTACCTCAAGCAATTTCTAATATGTGTAAATATCAAGAAATTGAAGATGTATTAGAAAAAAGAAATCCTATATATTTAGAAGAACAAGATTTTATAAATAGGCAAGTAGAAAAATATAAATTTGAGTATAGGCCTGTAAACTTTTTTAGTAGTGAAATAGATAGTTTATTAAGTGAGATAAAAAAAGCAAAAGAAAATAGTAAAAATATTTATATATTAGCTTCTACAGAAGAAAAGTCAAAGAGGTTATCAAAGATATTAGAAGAAAATGGAATTTTAAATATTTATGAGAAAAGTATTGATAAAACAATAATAACAGATACTTTAAATAGTGTTATTTTATCAGTGGGAAAGATATCTACAGGGTTTGAATGTTTTGATTTAAATCAAATTGTAATTTATGCAGATGATTTAATTCAAGGTGAAAAGAAAAAAAGAAAAAAGGTATCATCAGCATTTAAAGAAGGACAAAAGGTAGTTTTTGCAGACTTAGAAGTAGGAGATTATGTTGTTCATAAGCACCATGGAATAGGAATATTTGCAGGAGTAAATACTATAACTACAGACAAAGTAACTAAAGATTATATAAAAATAAAATATAAAGGTGATGACATACTTTATATACCAACAAATCAGTTAGATAGCATAAGAAAATATATAGGTGGAGAAAGAGAACCTAAAGTTAGTAGATTTGGTGGTAAGGATTGGGAAAATACTAAGTCTAAAGTAAAGAATAATTTAAGAGAAGTTGCAAAAGAATTAATTGAGTTATATGCAAAAAGAGAAAAAGCTAAAGGCTTTGCATTTTCTAAAGATTCTACTTGGCAAAAACAATTTGAGGATAGTTTTCCATATGTAGAAACAGATGACCAGCTAAGATGTATAGAAGAAGTAAAACAAGACATGGAAAAAGAAAAACCAATGGATAGATTGCTTTGTGGTGATGTAGGGTATGGTAAAACAGAAGTCGCAATAAGGGCTACATTTAAAGCTGTAATGGATGGAAAACAAGTAGCATATTTAGTTCCAACAACAGTTTTAGCAGATCAACAATATAGAGAATTTAAAAAAAGGATGGAAGACTTTCCAATAAATGTAGAACTACTAAATAGATTTAAAACTACTAAACAACAAAATGAGATTATTAAAAAGTTAAAGCTAGGAGAAATAGACGTAGTAATAGGAACACATAGGTTACTTAGTCAAGATGTAGAATTTAAAGATTTAGGATTTTTAATAATTGATGAAGAGCATAGATTTGGTGTTAAAGATAAAGAGAAAATTAAACAATATAAAACAAATGTAGATGTACTTACAATGACAGCAACTCCAATACCAAGGACGCTTCATATGTCAATAATAGGTGTAAGAGATATGTCTGTAATTTATGAACCACCTCAAGATAGGAAACCAGTTCAGACATATGTTCTAGAATACGATAAAGAAGTTATAAAAGAAGCAATTACAAAGGAAATAGAAAGGAAAGGTCAGGTCTTTTATATATTTAATAATATAGAAAATATAGTAAAAAAGGCAGAAGAAATATCAAATTTAGTTCCAGAAGCGGAAGTTAGTTTTGCACATGGAAGAATGACAGGCAAGGAAATAGAAGATATTATGAAAGACTTTGTAGATGGAAAAATTAATGTACTTGTTTGTACAACAATTTTAGAGTCAGGGATAGACATTCCAAATGCAAATACTATAATAGTTGAAAATGCAGACAAAATGGGATTAGCCCAGCTATATCAAATAAGAGGAAGAGTCGGAAGATCAAATAGACAAGCATATGCATATATAACTTATAAAAGAGATAAATTACTAAATGAAGAAGCTGATAAAAGGTTAAAAGCAATAAAAGAATTTACAGAGTTTGGATCTGGGTTTAAAATAGCTATGAGAGATTTAGAAATAAGAGGTGCAGGAAGCCTGCTTGGAGAAATTCAACATGGGCATTTAGATCAAGTTGGATATGATACTTATTGTAACTTATTAGATGAAGTTATAAAGGAAATGCAAGGAAAGACAATAGAAGAAAAACAAGAAGTACAGATAGAACTAAATATTTCAAGTTATATTCCATATGAATATATTGAGGACAAAAAGCAAAAAATTGAAATATATCAAGATATTGCTATTTGCAAAAAAGAAGAGGATATTTTAGATGTTATAGATGAAATAATAGATAGGTTTGGAAATATTCCAAAAGAAGTAGAAAACCTTATTGAAATTGCAAGAATAAAAATACTTTGCCAAAATACTAATATTATAAAAATTGCAAGCAAAATTAATGGTATAATATTTAGTTTTGAACAGTCAGACTTTAATATTGATATAAATGAATTAGTAAGAAAATATCAAGATAAGATTAAATTTTCTCCAGGAATTAAGCCAACTATAACTTTAAAAGTCTCTGGAGAAAGTGATAAACAAATACTTGAAGAAATTAAAAATTTTATACAATATATAAAAAATGTAATTACTAAATAAATATAACTATAAAATTAGGATATAATAGATATAACAAATTTAAGGAGAATTTATATGCAAAGAATTTCTAGTAAAGATAATGAATTTATTAAACATATAAAAAAATTGAAAGACAAAAAGTTTAGAGATGAAAGTAATGAATATATTGTTGAAGGTATAAAACTTGTAGAAGAAGCAATTAAAGAAGATGCAAAAATAAAACAAATAGTAATATGTGAAGAATGCACAAAGACACAAGAGATTCCTAAAAAACTAATGTATGAAATAGCTGCTTATGAGTGCATTTATGTTACACAAAATATATTTAGTAATATAACAGAAGTAAAAAGCCCACAAGGTGTTTTAGCAGTTATTGAAAAGCAAAATAGTGAAAAACAAATAAATTATGAAGAAGATATTATAGTTGCACTTGATGATATTCAAGATCCAGGAAATTTAGGTACAATTTTAAGAACAATAGATAGTATAGGATTAAAACAGGTTTTAGTTTCTAAAGGAACAGCAGATTGCTATAATCCAAAAGTTGTTCGTTCTACTATGGGAGCAATATTTAGAGTTAAAATAATTGAATGTGAAGATTTACAAAAAACGTTAAAAGAAGTTAAAAAGCATAAATACAAAGTAGTTGTAACTTCGCTTCAAACAGATAATTCTATTTATGATATAGATTATAATAAAAAAGTTATTATAATTGGAAATGAAGCAAATGGAGTATCTAAAGAAATTGAAGACTTAGCAGATGAAAAGATAAAAATACCTATGCTTGGTAAAACAGAAAGCTTAAATGCTTCTGTTGCAACAGGTATAGTTTTATATGAATATGTAAGGCAGAAAATAAAATAATTGATAAAGTAAAAAGATTAGAATTTTAGATATTTTAATCTTTTTATTTTTAATATTGAATATATTTACAGAATTTTACAATTATGTTATTATACAATAAATTTAAATCATTTTTTTAAATCTTAAGGCGATTCGCCTATAATTTCAATTTTAATTAAATTAACAAAGAAAGGACTGGTTATTATAGAAGTAAAAAAAGTAGAAGATGGTATTATACCTATTTATGAAAATGAGACAAAAGAGAAATTAATTAATGCGAGAGAATTATTCTATGAATTGAGAGGAAGAGATACTAAAACTAAATTTTCAGATTGGATAAAAGAAAGACTAACAAAGTATAAATTTATTGAAAATATAGATTATATCTGCTTTCGTAAATTTACGAAAGCAGATAGATATGGAAATAAAGTAACTATAGAATATTATTTAACTATTGATACAAGTAAAGAAATATGTATGATAGAAAATAGTAATATTGGAAGAAAGATAAGAAGATACTTTATAGAAACAGAAAAAAGATATAAAGAGATAATCAATAATCCAACAAATATATTTGACTTTATGAGAATAGCATTAGATGAAATAGAAAAGAACGAAAGTAAAATAAAAGAAGTAAAGCAAATAGCAATAGAAAACAGAAAAGAAATACAAGAAATAAAAACAAAACTAGATATAAAGATAAAAAACAACTATTGTTTAGCATCTGATATTGCAGAACAATTAAAAATATATTCAGAAAACAATATACCACATTCAAATTTAATAGGAGCAATAGCAAGACAAATAGGAATAAAAATATCATACAAACATTATTATGAAGATGAAAATATAGCGATAATAAAAGATATAAGCAAAAATGAATACTGGCAAGTATACTTTAAGCCTCTAGCATTAGAAAGAATAATATAATGGTTTAACAAAAATAAACAAGATATATATTATGAAATTCAATATATAAGAAATACTAAAAAAGGAAAAAGAGGAGAAATAAAAGAAAAAGGGTATAAAATAGAAAACGTGTGTTACAGAGTAATGATTTAAATAGTAAGACTCCCCTATCTTAAATATCAAGATAGGGGAGTTTTTAGCAAATACTTAGGCCTAAAACTTGGCACCAGTCAGTCTTTCAAATGCTTCTACATACTTATTAGATGTAGCAACAACGACATCTTCCGGTAATTCCGGAGCAGGTGGTTTCTTCTCCCAGCCAATATTGCTGACATAGTCCCTTGCATACTGCTTATCATAGCTTTCCTGTCCCTGACCAACAACATATTTGTCTACTGGCCAGAAACGGCTACTATCAGGAGTTAATACTTCATCTGCAAGTACAAGATTACCATATTCATCAACGCCAAATTCAAATTTGGTATCTGCAATAATAATTCCCTTGGTTCTTGCATATTCTGCACACATGGAGTAAATTTCGATACTCTTGTATCTTAACTGTGTAGCAAGTCCTATGTCGCCTACAAGTTCACAGGTTTTTTCAAAAGAGATGTGTTCATCATGTCCTTCTGTAGCCTTAGTAGTAGGCGTATAGATAGGAGTAGGAAGCTGCTCAGATTCCTGAAGCCCCTCCGGCAATTTGATGCCGCAAACAGATCCACTTTTTTTGTAGCTACTCCAGCCAGAACCTGTAATATAACCGCGAACGATACATTCAACAGGAAGCATTTTAAGCTTTTTAACCATCATGCAGCGACCTTCAAACTCATCCGTCTGGAATTCTTCCGGCATATCAGCATTATCAATTGAAATCATGTGATTAGGAATAATATCCTTTGTGAAATCAAGCCAAAACGCTGACATTTTGTTCAGAACAGCTCCTTTATTAGGAACTATATTTGGAAACACAACGTCAAACAGAGAAATTCTGTCCGATGTTACAAGGACCAAATTATCTCCTACATCGTAGATGTCCCGAACCTTTCCATTACCAACTTTTTTCATTGAAATAGCCTCCTTTATTAAAAGTATTTGCTTTATACCCATTAGCTATGAGTATATAAACTCTACTATAAAGTATAAAGTGATATTATTTTATCACAATTCACATAAAAAGTAAACGATTTAGTTGAATTATTATTTGTTTTTATGTAATTATTCAATAATATAACAAATATATTTGATTTTATGAGAACAGCTTTAAAAGAAATATAAAATAATCATAATAAAATAAAAATTTAATTCAATTTAATTTATTTTTTAAAACAAATATGATAAAATTCAGCGTAGTAAAGATATTAATAGGAGAAATCAAAATGAAATTAAATGTTGTATTAGTAGAACCAGAAATACCTCAAAATACAGGAAATATAGCAAGAACATGTGCTGCAACAGGAGGAAAATTACATCTAGTGCATCCATTAGGATTTAGTATTTCCGAAAAACAAGTAAAAAGAGCAGGATTAGATTATTGGGATAAATTAGATATAGAAGAACATACATCATTTGAAAAGTTTTTAGAAAAGAATAAACCAGAAGAAAACAATATGTTTTTTGTAACTACAAAAGGAAAACATGTATATTCAGAACCAGATTATTCTAAAATGGACGAAGTATTTGTACTTTTTGGTAAAGAAACTAAAGGTTTGCCAGAAGATATATTAAAAAAATATATTGAAAAAACTATAAGAATTCCAATGAGGAAAACTTTAAGGTCACTTAATTTATCAAATTCTGTATCAATAGTTGTATATGAAATATTAAAGCAAAAGAATTTTGAAGATTTAGAAGAGATAAGTAGCTATTTTGATTAATATTTTTTAATAATAAAATCATTTAGATAGTATTGAAAAAAACTATAAAAGACATTATAATATATGTAACTAAAAGAAGTTTGGAGGGATAATAATGCCTAAAAATGTAAATAAAGAAATTCAGAGATTTGTAAAAGAAGTACAACAACTTTTAGGAGATAGACTAAAAAAAGTCATTTTATATGGTTCTTATGCTAGAGGGGATTATAATAATCAATCAGATGTAGATATAATGATTTTAACAGATTTATCTTTTAAGGAAATTGAATATTACAGAGATAAAATATCGGATATAGCATATGATATTGAATTAGATACAGGCATTATTTTATCACCAATAATAAAAAATATAGAAAAATACAATTCTAGAATACATTTTGTACCATTTTATAAGAATGTTCAAAAGGAAGGGGTTGTTTTAATTAATGGATAATGAAACAATAGAAAGTTTTGCAAAGTATAGATTAAATAAAGCTAAAGAAACATTAAAAACTGCGAAAATGATTTTTAAAGATAGTAAAGATTACGCAAGTGCAAATAATAGAGCATATTATGCAATTTTCTATGCTATTAGAGCGGTATTAGCTATTGAGGAAATAGATTTTAAAAGACATAAGGATGTACTAGCATATTTTAATAAAGAGTATATTAATAAAGGTATTTTCCCAAAAATGATAGGAAGAAAAATATCTCAGGCTCAAAAAATAAGAGAAGATAGTGATTATGATGATGAATATGATCCTTCTTTAGAAAAGACAGAACAACAAATAAAAACAGCAGAAGAATTAGTAGTATTAGTTGAAGAATATATTAATAATTATTATAAATACAATTAGAATATTTAATATATATAAATGTTTTAAGATACAGGAAAATCTTGTATCTTTTTACATTATATTAATTAATTATATATAACTTTACAAAAGTCGAAAAATAGTATATAAATAGAGAAGGAAACGAAAAAATAAAGGTGGTCTAAATGTATTTAAAAAGATTAGAATTACAAGGATTTAAATCCTTTGCAGATAAAACAATATTAGAGTTTATGCCAGGAATCACAAGTGTTATAGGTCCTAATGGATCAGGAAAAAGTAATATTTCTGATGCTATTAGATGGGTATTAGGCGAGCAAAGTATGAAATCATTAAGAGGTGCTAAATCTTTTGATGTAATATTTTCTGGAACACAAAGTAGAAAGTCATTAGGTTTTGCAGAAGCATCATTAGTTTTTGACAATGATGATGGAAGTCTACCAATAGAGTATGCTGAAGTTACTATAACAAGGAAAATATATAGAAGTGGTGAAACAGGATACTTTATAAATAAAGTGCCTTGTAGACTAAAAGATGTATTAGAATTATTTATGGATACAGGTATAGGTAAAGATGGTTATTCAATAATAGGACAAGGAAAAATTGATGAAATATTAAGTAATAAGTCAGAAGATAGAAGGCATATTTTTGAAGAAGCTGCTGGTATTGTAAAATAT
>CAZSMG010000048.1:0-9927 GCA_964608075.1 uncultured Clostridium sp.
CAAGTCACAAGTTAAAATCATATTTTTAGGGTGTCCTAATCAAAAATTATTGACAGTATTATTTTTCACTTTCTCTGCTTTGTTCGTAAATATATCTCGCTGAATTTAAAAGTTCCTTGTTTAATGAAACTTTTTTTACTAATTTAAACATTATATTAAATATACAAGCAATAATTAAAATTAACATACAAATTTTTTTCCAATATTTTGCTAACATATCTTTTCTCCTAAAATATTTATAATCATATATTAATTATACTATATTTAGAATTTTTGTCAATATTATTAGCTTTTTTGGTAATAATATTTTTATATAATTTAAAATAAAAGGAGAATCTTTATGCTTAAAAAATATTTTTTTATACTAATAATTTTTTGTTTAGTACTTGCAGGTTGTCAATCAAATAATATTAATAATAATAACGAAGAACCAGATAAAACACAAGATCAATCAAATGAAGATCAAAATTATACTGCTCAAAAGACCGAAACAAACTCTAATACTATAGAAATAAGAAAAAATATAACTTCTACATCAGAAGAAGAAATTTCAAGTTTTTCCACAAAAATATATACAAAAGATAGCTCAAGGCAAAAAAATATATCTATTACATGTAGCTCATTAGATGGTACAGAAGTAAAACCTGGAGAAACTTTTTCTTTCTGTAATACAGTAGGAAAAGCAACATCTTCTAAAGGCTATGAAAAAGCAGATGTTTTTACTCCTGATGGACAAGTAACAAAAGGTCTTGGAGGAGGTAATTGCCAAGTAAGTACAACTTTATATAATGCTGTTTTAAAAGTAGATGGTTTAAAAGTTACTGAAAGACATGAGCATAGTAATGATGTGCCATATATTGGTAAAGGTAAAGATGCTGCAGTATCTTATGGTGCATCTGACTTTAAATTTGTAAATAATTTAGATAAATCTATTAAAATTAAAGCAGGAAATTCTAAAGATAATATAACTATCACTTTAGTTTCATTAAACAATTCATAATTTGACTTATATTGCATATAATTTATTAATTATTTGGAGGGATTTATATGCATAAATTTAAAATTACTTTATTTGTATTTATATTAGTTACAATTTGTTTTTATTTTGTAAATTTTTCATTTGCATTTAATCAATATATATGGTCAAATTACGATCTAACTTCTACTACTTCTAGTTCAATTAATAATACTGCTGATGAAAATAACAATTCCCTTTCTTTAGAATCAGAATCGGCAATTTTAATTGAACAAAAAACAGGTCAAATATTATATTCTCATAATATGCATAACAAGCTAAGACCTGCAAGTGTTACTAAAGTTATGAGTCTTCTTTTAATAATGGAAGAAATCGATAGTGGAAAGCTTTCTTTCTCTGACCAAATACCATGTAGTCAAAATGCTTCATCTATGGGTGGTTCACAAATATGGCTTGATCCTAAAGAAACTTTATCTGTATCTGATATGTTAAAAGCAATATGTGTAGTTTCTGCAAATGATTGCGTTGTTGCAATGGCAGAATATATTGCAGGATCTGAAGAAGCCTTTGTACAAATGATGAATGAAAAAGCAAAAGAACTTGGTATGAATGATACTTGCTTTAAAAATTGTCATGGTATAGACGAAGATGGTCATGTTACATCAAGCTATGATATTTCCCTTATGTCTATGGAACTTTTAAATAATCATCCTCAAATTATCAAATATACTACCATATGGATGGATAGTCTAAGAGATGGAAAATCAGAGCTTGTAAACACAAATAAATTAGTAAGAAATTACAAAGGTGCAACAGGATTAAAAACAGGTTCTACCTCACTTGCTTTGTTTAATTTATCTGCAAGTGCTACAAGAGATGATTTATCACTAATTGCTGTTATAATGAAAGCTCCTTCCTCTAGCATTAGATTTGCTGAAGCAGAAAAACTTTTAAATTATGGTTTTAATAATTTTTCTTTCAAACAATTTGCTAAAAAAGGAGATACATTAAAAAAAGTAAATGTACAAAAAGGAGTAACGTCTCAAGTTACTGCAGTATTTGAGGAAGATTGTGGTGTTTTAATAAAAAAAGGACAGGATAAAAATATTTCTCAAGAAGTAATTTTAAATGATAATATATCTGCTCCCATTTATAAAGGCCAGATCTTAGGAGAAGTAAAATTTTATTTAAATGATGAGCAAATATCTACTTGTAATATTATAGCTTCAGAAAATATTGATAAACTAAATATATTTACAATGTGTAAACAAATATATTCTTCTTGGTTTACTCTGCTTAGAACTTAGACAAAGCAAACTCTATTTTATATAGAGCTTGCTTTTCTTATTTCATATAAATAGCTTTCTGTTTTTCTTAAATATATTGTAGCAATAATTAGGAAGAACATTAATATTGATACACTTATTGATAAAATATGTACATTATAAAAATAATTATAAAGAATATATACTAAAAAGTAACTTATAAGTTGCCCTAAACACATATACACATTAAAAGTAAATATATGTTCTTTTTTGTATATATACATATTATCTGGTCTTATAGCTTCATAAACCACACTACAAGATTCTGATTCTATTATACTTCCTAAACTATTCATTAATATGTAATATATAATTAATGTCACAAAATTCGAGTTAAATATGGCAATTAATGATGATATAAATATAATAATTGCAATATATGGATAAAATTTCTTTTTAATACTTTTATTATTTATTATTCTTAAAATCTGTAATGATATTATTGAAACAATTGCAAAAGCAGAGTTATATATTCCAAAATTAAATTCTGTACCCAAATTTAAAAATAATATAATTGGAAGCAATTCAACTATCGCTCCTTGTGCCGATATTCTTCTAAAAAACATACAATTATAAATATTTTTTAAATGTACTTTTTCCTTTGCGATATTCCAAAATCTCTTTAATTCTAGTTTTTTATCATTAATTGTAAAGTCTTTTATATTTAGAGAAACTAAAATTATTAAAATAGTTTCTAGTGCTAGTATTATAAAAAATACATTATATGAAAATTTATCTATTATAAATCCTGAAAAAACAGGTGTTAATATTGTTGTTATACTTTCTAATATATTTAATTTTGCTATAAAGCTACTCATTGTTTTTCCATTGTTAGATCCAATTATCATAAGTTCATGTGGTGTTGAATAACAATCTGTAGCAAATGTATGTAATGTTTTAAATAAATATATGTATTTAATTATATTTTCTTTAAATACAATTAAAATAATAATACATATTGCCAGAAGTGGAAAGCTTAATCTATATATAAATTTAACATTTTTAGAATTTATTATTTTTAGTAATAGATAGCATATAATTAAATTTACTATTACTCCCCATATTGTATATTTTAATATAAAATTCAAATCATTATTTACTAATTTCAATATATAAATATTGAAAAACAATGAAAAGAACACACTAATAAATTTTCTTAAGAATGCAATTATTGCTATATATTTTCTATTATTTTCTTCCATTATAACTCCCTTTAAAATCTACTATTTTTTCTTTTTATGATAAAATCTAATTATTAAATAAATTAATATTCCAAGTATTGTTATAATAGCTATATAATTTGCTATTTTATTTGCAAGGGTTCCTTTATATTCTAAAACTATTATTCCATTAGAATTTATTTTAGTCTCAATAAAGCCATTATCATTTATGTATAGTTCTAACTTAGTTTTAGTTTCATTTTCCATTAATTTAGCTTCATATCCTAGATAATATATTCTAGGTAATTCTATAGTTGTTTCAGACTCAACATTATTAATTTCTGCTTTTAAATATGGTGTATCATTTTCTAAAATATTTATATTTGCATTTCCATTCTTTACAATAATATCTTGGTTTCTATTTTCAAAATATTCCATATTATTTTTAGTTTGCATAGGTAAATATTCTTTTTGCCACCCCATACCATAATCTGATATATCTATATCTTTAATATTTTTATACTCAAATCTGTCAAAATCATAAGTTTTATATACTGTAAAACCATTAAATAACATAACTATAATTAAACACAAAATTTTTATTTTTTTACTATTTATATTTTTAAGTGCCATTGATGCTAATATGCTAAGTGAAAGTACTAAAATAGTTTCTAATCTCCAAACAAATTGTATCATTATCATTATTTTTGGAAAAATCCTCCAAGGGCAAAAGTAACACATTAAAAATACTATAACAAGTGTTAAAATAAGTAAAAACCTAAAAAAGTTTCTTTCTTCATATGTTTTAAAAATACTTTTGTTAAAGATTATTGCATAAAATGATAATGAAAATCCTAAGAGGTTTAAATAATATCGTATATTAGAAAATCTTTCACATGGTTTTTGATCAAAAAATTCTCTTATACTTAATGTTGAGCTAACAATTGTACCTCTATCTGACATTTCCTCACTTTCGAATACACAATATGTACCAAGTGCCTTATGTTCAAGCAATGGTATTATAAATGGAAGTGATATTAGTAATATTAAGACTGAAGATATGACTAATGCTTTAAAGTTTTCTTTAGTAAATACTTTTTTTATATTTAAAAGTAAATATATAAATACTAAAGCTGTAAAATATACAGATAATACTAAGTGTGAATTTATAATTCCAATATAGCCTAATATAAACCATAAATAAAATTTCTTTTTATCTCCATAAAATAATTCATATAATCCTAAAATTATCATAGGCGTAAAAATAAATACAAATGATTCAGCAATAGCATTTCTTGTAAAAATTTCTGTAATTGAATATGGAAATGTTATATAAAATATACCAGCAATCAAAGCTACAAATTTGTTTTTAAATATTCTATTTACTAGCTTATACATCATAATAGAAGATATATAATATACAATAAAATGTACTACTTTTAGTGCATAAACCACATTTCCATTAAATATAATTGTAAATATTGCACTACAAACATGTGCTAATCTTGGATAAAATATTCCTGTTGCATATCCAAAATCTTTAGCAATTCCAGGTAGTATTTGTGAAAAAATATTACCTTGTATCATTTTATTATATAACATATAAATATTTGACATATGAAAATTAGTATCATCTCCTGATACATATTTTCCTGACATAGTAAATGGCAACATTATTAAAAATGTAATGCCAAATAATATAAAATATGGATTAATTAATATCTTTTTATAAATTTCTTTTAATATTTTCTTCAATTCTTTCCTCTTTTATTTTAATATTTAATAAAACAATTATATCATAGCAATTATTTTTAGTCTATAAAATTTAATATTATACTAAATTTTCTGGATTCAAACATTCTAATTCTTTTAAAACACTAGATTATGATTAAGCAAAATACTTGCAAAAACACATTCAAAGTAAAAAATATAGTTAAATAATGAATATAACTTCTACGAAAAAATGCAGTTGGTCAATAGATGCCACTGCACTTTTACACTAAGTTCTGAAAATAATAGTAATCATTCTCAGCAGAATCTAAATTAGCTTTTGTAATTAAAAAGCTAATTTAGATTTTTCGGTTTGATATTTACTTAATTAGAGTCTTGAGTTTATTCACAATTGCTTCCATTATTTGTTTGTTAAGTTCCGTATCATTCTTAGATGCCTTAATAACTCTGTTAGCATAATGATGTTTGAGAATAAAAGTAAATAACTCATCTGATTGTATAGCTTTAGTTAACTTTTTCCAATGTGGGCTTGGTAGATACTTACGAACACTATTGTAAAAAGATTTGGATGATAAAACATTTGTTAAGTCTGCTATTTTTTTACAATTTCTTTCCATCTCAGCTTCATGTTTTTCCACTTTCTGTTGTTTGATGCGTAATTTTTCATTTTCCATCTCATCAAATATGTCGTATATCTCTTTTTGTTTGTCTTCAAGCTTTTTTTCCTTTTCTTTAATAGCTACATTAATAGATTTTACTAGTGATTTGAGTTCACATACTTGATAAGCAATTGTTTTTAACTCTTCTTCTAGTTCTACTTTCTTCCGCATTAACTCCTTGTCCATATCTAATACCTCCTAAAATTTTTATATTAAAATTATAGCATATCTTTTAAATTATGTAAATAGGATTAAGATGTGTAAAATTAGTATATAATATAAATCTTTTTATACAAAAAACTACAAGGAAAAATTTTTCATAGGCTTAAATTTTAGAACTTATACAAAAAGTGCAGTTGTTTATGTCTGCCAACTGCACTTTTCGTATAAATTCTATTAATTTACTTTTTTATTTAACTATATTTTTTACTTTGAGTATGTGTTTCTGTAATTGTTTTGTTTAATTATAATCTAGGATTCTCTAAATATTAATCATCATAATTTTCATAAGGTATATCTTCTGAATCAACTTCATCATATTCAAATTCATAAGACTCATCTTCTTTTGGTTTAATAGGTTCTTTTTTTGTTCTTGTTGTCTTTTTCTTTTCTTCTACTTTTGAATTGTTTTTCTTCATTGCATTAATTATTTTTTCAGTAGTCTCTTGCTTATTTTCAATGCATTTATTCATCATATGATTAGATTTATCAATTAAATCTGGTATATAATCTAAAAGTTTATCAATACATGATGCATGATTTACAGGAAGTAATTTTACACCGGCTTGGTTGAACAACTAAAAATGCTACAGGATTTATTGTTACACCAGCTCCACTTCCTCCACCAAATGGTAATTTATATTGTATAGCTTCTTCTTTATCTCTTTTTTTGTATTCATCAATAGTTTCTCCCTTAAATTCACTTCCACCTGCTGCAAATCCAAAAGAAACTTTTGAAATTGGTATTATTACAATATTATTTGAAGTCTCAATAGGTTCACCTATTATAGTATTTACATCTACCATATCTTGTATGCTATTCATAGCTGTAACCATAAGTCCTTCTATTGGATGTTCTGACATATTTATCATCTCTCCTTTTCTTACTTAAGATATATATTATATAGATAATATGTATCATTTTTATACTAAATATACAATCTAAGTTTATATTTAATAAATTTTCGTTATTATAAATAGGAATTATTTCATAATTTTGATTGTTAATATCTTTTATTTTATCTTTTAATATAACCGATATAGAACCTGAAATAATAGCAAATATTATAGAAGTTAAAGCAGCATTTTCAGTTCCAATAAGTATTTTAAAATTTAGTTTTTCTAAGTTTATTTCTAATTCTTTTATTAATTTTAAAAAACTTAAATCAAACTTTACATTATCACTTAGTAGTTTAGTTTCTATATCTTTAATTTTGGTTTCTAAATGTAATTTTTCTAATTTTGTCTTTGTTATTTCTATCTTAAAAACTCTTACTACACTTAAAATATATAATTTAAATTTAATTTTATAATCTTCTTGCAGATGTCTATTATTAACTTTATATGAAGTAAATTTAATATTTTCAATTTCAATTTGTATTTTAGATAGCATTAATAATATAGCTATAATTGTAATAAATAAAATTAAGTATAAAAAAAACAATATTATCGCCTCCTTTAGAAGCTCTAATATTATTTTTTCCAAATTATACAATTTTAAACTTTATCTTCTCATATTTTTTTCAACCAAAATATCTGAAAATAATTCTTCTTGTGCTGTTACAACTTTATTTCTTCTAGATAGTTCAAGAAGTCCAGAAAAAGCAGTTACAACTTCTTGTTTATTATGCTTTTGCATAGAAAATAATTTATTAAATATAAATTTTCTATTTTTAACCAAAACTTTTAGCATCTCTCTTACTTTTCCTGCAACTGTATATGTATCTGTAATTGCTATTTTTTCAATATTTTGTGCATTTACATTTATCTTTTCTTCATTTTTTTCTAGCATACTCGCATAAAGTTCTGGTATTAAATCTTTTTCATATTCTGTTTCTAGCTTTTGTTTAGGTAGTTCTATTTCTTCTGGCAATTTAAATATTCTATCTGAAAACATTAAAAAATTTTCTTTTAACTTTTTACTTATTTCTTTATATTTTTTATAATCTATAATTCTTTGAATTAATTCTTCTTCTGATAATTCTTCTTCATCATCTTCTTGCTTTGGAAGAAGCTTTTTAGATTTCAAATACAAAAGAGTAGAAGCCATAACTAGAAACTCACTAGTTATATCTAAATTTAGTTCTTCCATTTTTTTTATATATTCAATATATTGATCTGTAATATCACTTAAATTAATATCATATATATTCATTTTATTCTTATCAATTAGATGGCATAATAAATCTAGTGGTCCTTCAAAATTATCTATCTTAATTGCATATTTATTTGTTTCTAACATTAATATATTAGACATTTCATTCTCCTTCTAAAGCTTTATTTATATTTTCATATTTATATCCTTTTTTTAATAAATATTGTTTTATATCTTCTTGTTCCATTATATTAGATTTTTTTATGATTATATTTTTTGCAGAATTAATCTCATATTCTTCTAATTGTTCTTTATTTTCATACATATAATCTTCTATAATATTTTTATTTATTCCTTTTGTAATTAATTTATATTCTATTTCTTTAATAGATAAATTTTTTAAATTCATATATTCATCTACTAATCTTTTAATATATTCATCATCATCAATGTATTTTGCCTCTTTTAAATAGTCAATTATATCATCTAGCATATTATCATCTATTGCTGTAGCAAACTTATTTCTAACTTCATATTCAGTTCTCTTTTTAAACATTATATATTTTAATACTTTTGTTTTTTCTTTGTCAAATTCTTCTATTGAATACATATATTCCTTCTTTCTTATTCTAGATTTTACTATATGTAAGATAAAATATCAAGATAATTTTCATTAATTCTTTATATTTTGCATATAATATCTATTAGTAGTATTGACATGTTAATTTTAAGGTGTTATACTATTTTTAATAGAAGAATTAGCAACGTTGGAATATTGGATTCCTTCATTGAAATCTAATTCTTCTTTTTTGTATAAATTATTTCAAAACTATTTTTCTTTAAATAATTCGGTAAATTATTTTTACTATAAACGCTCTTTATTTGATTTTCATGAATAAAAACTTTATTGCATCTTCCTCTTCCATTAATTTGTATAGGAATAATAATTTCTCTATTGCCACTATCTTTGAATTCTGTAATAACTAAATAATTATTATAATTTATTTTATATATTGCTAGTGGACTATCTAAACTACTTATTGCTTTTATTAACAATTCTTTTCCTAATCCATGATAATTGATATTTTTTATAGGCAATTTTAATTTTTCTGCCTCCTCTAATGTATAAATTGTGCTCTTTATATGCCTTTGAGTTATAAGCATTGGTAGATTTTGTACACCATTTTCTACTAATATTTTGGGTGTATAATCTCTTGCTTTTACTTGTTCATTAGATGGTAATTCATTTTTTAATACTTTATCTATTTCATCACTAAAGCTTTTGCTAATATGATTGTTATTTTCTATATTTTCACCTCTTTTACAAAAATTATAATAAATAAAAAATTTGGGAGAATTAAAATCCCCCAAATATTATAACTTTTATATTATTCTTCCTCATCATCTTCTATTTTGTTTTCTTCCCCTAAGCTTTGTTCAAAAGCTTTTTCAAAATTTTCTCTAACTTTCTTTTCGACTTCTGCTAGAACTTCTGGATTGTCATTTAAGTAACTTTTAACATTTTCTCTACCTTGTCCAATTCTTTCTCCATTATAGCTAAACCATGATCCACTCTTTTCTATAATATCTAAGTTTACAGCCATATCTAATATATTTCCAGCTTTAGATATTCCTTCGCCATATACAATATCAAATTCAGCTTCTCTAAATGGTGGTGCAACTTTATTTTTAATAACTTTTACTCTAGCTCTATTTCCTTTGACTTCTCCATCTTGTTTTATATTTTCTATTTTTCTTATAT
>CAZSMG010000049.1:0-9861 GCA_964608075.1 uncultured Clostridium sp.
AATCCAACATATCCTGGAGGTGAACCAATTAGCTTAGATACTGAATGTGGCTCCATATATTCTGACATATCTATTCTTATCATAGAGTTCTCATCACCAAATAATACTTCTGCTAAAGCCTTTGAAAGTTCTGTTTTTCCTACACCAGTTGGTCCTAAAAATAGAAATGAACCAATAGGACGTTTTGGATTTTTAAGTCCAACTCTTCCTCTTCTTATTGCTTTTGCAACCGCTTCTACTGCTTCATTTTGTCCTATAACTCTTTCATGTAAATTCTTTTCTAAATTTTTAAGTCTTTCATTTTCATCTTCAGTAAGTTTTCTAGTAGGAATACCAGTCCAACTAGAAATTACATCTGCAATATTTTCTTCTGTAATATTTGCTACAGATTTTGTATTTTTGTTTTTCCACTTTTTTTGTTCTTGATCAAATCTTTCCTTTAACTCTTTTTCTTTATCTCTAAGTTTTGCCGCTTTTTCAAATTTTTGATTTCTCACAGCCTCTTCCTTATCTTTTGAAGTATTTTCTATTTCTTCTTGTAGCTGTTTTAGATTCTCTGGTGCTGTATATGTTTTTAATCTTTCTCTTGATGCTGCTTCATCAATTAAATCAATTGCCTTATCTGGCAAAAATCTATCATTTATATATCTAACCGATAAATTTACTGCAGCATCAATTGCTTCATCTGTAATTTTTACATTATGATGCGCTTCATACTTATCTCTTAATCCTTTTAAAATGATTATACTATCTTTTTCAGATGGCTCCTTAACATTTATAGGGCTAAATCTTCTTTCTAAAGCTGAATCTTTTTCAATATATTTTCTATACTCATTTAAAGTTGTTGCACCAATTAGTTGTATTTCTCCTCTTGCAAGCATTGGCTTTAAAATATTTGCTGCATCTATTGCCCCTTCTGCTGCTCCTGCACCAACAATAGTATGAATTTCATCTATAAATAAAATAACATCTCTTACTTTTTTTATTTCTCCTAAAGCCTTTTTTATTCTTTCTTCAAAATCTCCTCTATATTTAGCACCTGCAACCATACCAGAAATATCAAGGCTTACTACTCTTTTATTTTTTAATATCTCAGGAACATCTCCAGTTATGACTCTTTGAGCTAATCCTTCTACAACGGCTGTTTTACCAACACCTGGTTCTCCTATTAAACATGGATTATTTTTAGTTCTCCTTGATAAAATCTGAATTACCCTTTGGATTTCTTCTTCTCGTCCTACAACTGGATCTAATTTTCCTTCTTCAGCTTTTTTAGTTAAATCATCACTAAATTGATTTAAAACTTGCGTTGAATTATAACTATCTTTTCTTTTTGATATTATTTTATCTTCATTTTCAACATCTTTATTAGATTCATCTTCATTTAATACTTTTATTATTTCATTATATAATTTAGGAATATTAACATTTAAATCTAATAAAATCCTTACAGCAATACTATCTCCTTCTTTTATAATACCTATTAATAAATGCTCTGTACCTATATAATTATAACCTAGTTTTTTTGCTTCTACAAAAGAGTTTTCTATAACTCTTTTTGTTCTTGGAGTAAATCCCATAGTTTCTGAAATAACATCTTCTACTCCTATTAATTCTTCTATTTTTGATTTTACTTCCTCAAAACTTACTCCTTGATTTTCCAATACTCTTGCTGCAACTCCAGCCCCTTCTTTTGTTAATCCATATAAAATATGTTCTGTTCCTATATAGCTATGTCCTAATTCTAATGCTATATCATTTGCAATTTCAATTGCCTTTTGAGCTCTTGTTGTAAATTTATATGTCATAAAAATCACCTTCCTTTACTTTTCTTCTATTATCTGTTTTATAATCTCTGCTCTTTTTATGTCTCTTTCTAAATTTTCATATTGACCTTTTAAATACTTTTGTAAATTTGCAGGTTTAGTATATAAATATAGTTTTAAAACCTTTAAATCTGTCATTTCATCTAAAATTCCCAAATCTGTTCCAAGTTTTACTATAGATAATAATTCTCTTGCTTCATTACTTGAAATCTTTCTACAATTTTTTAATATTCCAAAACTTCTGTATACCTTATCTTCTAATTCTATATTGTCTTTTATTAAAAATTTTCTAGCTTTTCTTTCTTGGTCTATAATCTTTTCTGTAATTATTTTTATATTTTTTGCTATATCTTCTTCTGTAATTCCAAGTGTTTGTTTATTTGATATTTGAAACATATCACTTGAAGACTTGCTATTTTCCCCATATATTCCTCTAATATTTACACCAAAATTTGTTATTGCATCTAATACATTTTGTATGTTTTTAGTTTTCCTAAGTGCTGGCAAATGAAGCATTACAGATACTCTAAGTCCAGTTCCAACATTTGTTGGACAACTTGTTAAATATCCATAATCTTTATCAATAGCATAATTTAAAATACCTCCTATCTTTTCATCTAACTCTTTTGCTAAATTTAAAGTATTTTCTATATCTAAACCACTACTAAATACCTGTATTCTTAAATGATCTTCTTCATTTATCATAATACATATATTTTCATCTTCATTTATTAAAATTGAACCAACATCTAATTTATCTAACGCAAATTCTGGACTTATTAAATTTTTTTCTACTAAACTCATTTTTGTAATATCATCTACATCTTCTAATTTAAAAAATTTAAGATCATAACCTATATTCCAGCTAAGTTCTTTCATTTTTTCATTCATTTTGTCAATACTCTTTTTATCTTTTAAATTAAATTTAAATTCATCTAAATTTCTTGCAAGTCTTACTCTAGTACTTATAGCTACATCTGAATCTTTTCCACTTTGCAAATACCAATTCATTTTATTTCACCTCTATTTTTCTTGATTTTTTATTTCATCTCTTAATTTTGCAGCATCTTCATATCTTTCTTCCTTTATTGCTGTTTTTAATTTATCCTTTAAAATTTCTAAATTATCTTTTTTATTACTTTCCCCTTGATGTTTATTTTTGTCGTTTTTTAAGTTCTCTTCTTCAATATAACTATTATTATTTTTTATATCTCCTATTCTTCCAATATGATGGTTATTTCCATGTATCTTTTTTAGCATAGGATCTATTTTTTCTTTAAATGATTTATAACAATGACTGCATCCAAACTTTCCAGTATTCATAAATTCATCAAATGTCATATTACATCTATTGCATTTTATTTCTTTTTTTATATCTAATGTTGGAAGAAAATCTGATTCTTCAAAATCATCTAAGAAATCTCCAAAAAAGCTAGAGAAGCTTATTGGAAAATCTAAATCATAATTATTAATCCCTAATTTTTTACTACACTCTTGACATAAAAGCATTTGCCTTTTTTCTCCATTTATTACCTCTGTATATTGTACATTTGCTTCGTGTTTTCCACAATTATCACATAACATATTAATTTACCTCCTTTAATATATATTTAAAAGCATATTTTTAAATATTCTTGCTCTTAAGTTATCTCTAATCTCTTTAGGCACGCTTAAGACATTGTCACTTGTAGCAACTTTTAAAAGTTTAGCTTCCTTTTCATTAACAATTTTATATGATAAAAAATCACTTATATAAATACTTGCTTCATGACTTGTTAATGTATCTCCTATATTCTGAATTATATGCATCAAATACTCTGATTTTGTAACACTTATCTTTTTTATTTTAATGCTACCTCCTCCACCTCTTTTGCTTTCAACATAATATCCTTGAGATGGCTTAAATCTTGTTGATATTACATAATTTATTTGAGAAGGTACACAATTAAAATGTTCAGCCAAGTCATTTCTTTGTATTTCTATATATTCTTCTTCATCTTCTTTAAACATGTCTTTTATGAATTCTTCTATTATGTCAGATATATTCATACTATCACCTCTATTTTTACTTTGACTTTCTTTGACCTATATGTATATTATACAATATTTATTTTATTTTTCAAAAATATTTTTCATTTGTTTTAATTTATTATATTTTAATTTTTCTATATTTAAGTAAATTATCTCTTATATTCTTCTTTTATCTTTCATTTTCTTCTATTTTGTTGTTTGTTATATTTTCTAGTCTTTCTACATTTCTTTTTTGTCTTGGCAATGATACCCATGCAAAATATGATGATATAAATTCTCCATATTTTGTTGTATCTTCTATATGTTCATGTATATTATGCTTGTCATCCATTTCAACACCTCTTTTTATGGTATGTGCATTTTTTTTAATTTTATTCAATATATTTTATTGAGGTGTATAATTTGAAAGCTATTTCTATTCCAAAATTTAATTTTTATATAATTAAATTAAAAAAATGTATTATTCCTTTTATATTTTTATCTTTTACTATTTGTTTAATATTATTTTCAAATAGTAATTTATCTGCTGCTAAATCTGGATTAAAACTATGGGCAAATTCTATAGTTCCTTCCCTATTTCCATTTTTTGTTGCAACTGAACTATTATCACATACTAATATTATTAATATACTTGGAAAATCTTTAAATAAAATAATGAAACCTCTTTTTAATGTAAGAGGCGAAGGTAGTTTTGCTTTAATTATGGGAGTTATTAGTGGTTATCCTGTTGGAGCAAAAATTGCAGCACAATTTAGAGAAAATAATATTTGTACTAAAGAAGAATGTGAACGTTTACTTAGTTTTACAAATAACTCTGGTCCTCTTTTTATTATTGGAACTATTGGAATTAGTATGTTTGGAAATTCTACTATTGGACTTGTTTTATTTATTACACACATTTTGGCATGTTTTACTGTAGGTATTTTATTTAGATTTTGGAAATATAACAATAAAAGTATAAATACTACTTATTTTAGTACAGAAAATAGAAAAAATAACAATGTAACATTTTCAAGTTTAGGTGAAATTATTGGAAATAGTATTACAAATTCTATTTCTACAATTATGATGATTGGAGGATTTGTCGTACTATTTTCAGTGGTTATATCTATATTAAATTCTAGCAAAATATTAAATGTTATATCTTTATTTTTAATTCCATTATTTAATATAATTAATATTCCTACTTCATTTATAATACCTTTCTTAACAGGAATAGTTGAAATAACAAATGGAATAAATATAATATCTGGTATACCTATTAAAATGCTTTCTATAAATATTATATTTTCTGCATTTCTTCTAGGTTTTGGCGGAATATCTATATTATTACAAGTTTTTAGTGTGATTTCTAAAACAGATTTATCTATTAAACCATATATTATAGGAAAGCTTCTTCAAGGAAGTTTTGCAGCTATCTATACATATATTTTAATATATATATTCCCTATATTTAATTTTAATTTATAAATAGAGTTAATAAACTTATTAACTCTAATATATTTATATACAAAAAAATCCCCGCCTTAGCCGCAAGATGATAAAGAATTTTTAAGGACCTGTTCTGCAACAGGTGGGTGCCTACCTAAATACTCCTGGGCTTCTTACTATATAATGTAAGCTTGCACGCCATATTTGAGAGATCGGCCCCTCTTAATACTTGTTGGTTCTAAAAATTCTGTCTACACGTACTATGCAGGGTTTTTTTCATTTAATTTATTATTGTAAATATATATTAACATATAAAATTTTTAATTACAAAATCATATTTTTGTTAAATTTATTATATTTTAATTATTATTTATATTTTATCTATTTATTTTATATATTATTCTCATTTTATTATATTTTTTTGAAATTTGATTTTTTATTTATTATATGTTAAAATGATAAATATTGTGTTGGATTTTTCCAACACTTTTTTTATTTATATAAATATTATTCTTAAAATTGTTAATAATATTATTAATATTTTAGGAGGTTTTTTTATGGAAAATAATAATTTAAATGTTCTTGATGAAGTAAATAAAGGTGCAACAATGGGAATGGATGCTATAAAATTTGTTTTAGATAAAGTTGGAGACACAGAATTTAAAAAAACTTTAGATTTAGAATATAACAAATATAAAGATATTTCAAGAAGAGTAAATGATATATATTCTAACTATAGTAATAAAGAACCACATGAGACAAATGCCATGAACAAAATGATGACTTGGTATGGAGTTGAAATGAAAACTATGACAGATCAAAGTAACTCTAATATTTCTGAATTATTATTAAATGGTACCAATATGGGTATTATTGAAGGACGTAGACTAATAAATGAAAATCAAAATCTTGCTCAAGACGTAAATCAAATACTACATGATTTTGTATCTATGCAAGAAGATAGTGTAGAAAAATTAAAAACATTTTTATAAAACAAGAAAATAAAAAGACAATAGAATGGAGTTTTTATCTATAGGTAAAAACTCCATTCCTTTATCCTTCCTTGTCTTATATTATTTCATTAAACCTTTATAATATTTCCATGCTAAAATACGTAATACTGAATTATCTATTGTTTTTATATCTATCTTTTTATTCTTTATAGCCTTTTTTACAGATTTTATACTTTTATTATAATCTGTTGTTATTATTAAATCATTTCCTGATAGTATTGCTTTTACTGCTGAATCTTTATTATTTGAAACTGCTCCCATATCTAAATCATCTGTTATAATAACTCCTGTAAATCCTAAATCATCTCTTAATAATTTGTGTACCTTTGAAGAAAGTGATGCTGGATTTTTCTTATCTATACTTGTAACAATATTATGACTTACTAAAACCGCTTCTGCACCTGCTTTTATTCCTTCAGTAAAAGGAGGTAAGTCATTCTTAACTATACTTTTATATGATCTTTTATCAATGGCTTTTCCTGTATGTGTATCCACATTATTTCCATAACCTGGAAAATGTTTTAATGCATATGATACATTTCTTCCTTTACTTGATTTAATAACTGTTTTTGCATAAGCAGAAGTTAATTTAGTTCCTTTTCCTAATGTTCTTTTATACATATAATCTTTTGGGTTAGTAGATACGTCAACAACAGGCGCTAAATTTAAATTTATTCCTAAATTACTTAGGCATTTACTTTTTTTAATTGTATCTTGTTTTATTAAATCAAGACCTCCTTGTTTATATAAATTCATTGGTGATTTAAACTTATAATTTGAAAGATTTTTGTTGCTACTTACTCTTACTACAATTCCTCCCTCTTCATCGACAGCTGTTAATATAGGTATTTTAGATACTTTTTGTAATTCTGCCATTTGTTTTTTTACTTGTTTTTTAGTTTTACCTTTAAAATCTTTTGAAAAAAATATATATCCTCCAAATTGATATTTTTTTAATACCTCTTTTCCATTTTCATCTGGAAAACGTACTAAAAATAATTGAGCTATCTTTTCATCTAAAGTCATTGTTTTTAGCTTTTTATTTGCTTTTTTATAATATTTATCAAAAATCTCTTTTTTTTCTTTTATAGTTATTATACAAGAATAAGTTTTACCACTAACCTTGGCTTTTATAGTTGCAACACCTTTGCCAATTGCTGTGACTTTTCCGTTTGAATTTACAATCGCAACTTTTTTGTCGCTAGTATACCATCTTACTTTTTTATTAGTATTTTTTAATTTTAATGTATAAGTTTTATTTTTTTCTAATGTTTTATTACTTGTGTTTAATTCTATTTTAGAAACTGCTTGAACAATATATACACTATTAAAATTATTTGAGAATTTAATTGGTATAATAAATATCAAAAATAGTATTATTAGTATTATAGTTAATTTATTTTTTAATTTACTCATTTGTACCACTCCTATATATTTGTTATTATATAATAAAATTTATTTTTTTACTACATTTATTATTTATTCTTTTATTTCATTAGCCAATTTTCCTATTGCTTTTGTTTCAATACGTGATACATAGGAACGGGATATTCCCATCATTTCAGCAATTTCATTTTGTGTTTTTGGTTTATGACCATCTAATCCAAACCTTAACTCTATAATTGTTCTTTCTCTATCTTTTAAAACTTCTTTCATCTTTTCATATAATCTTTTGATTTTTATTTTTAAATCTACTTCTTCTTCTATACTTCTATCATCATTTTCTAAAACTTCCTGTAATGTTACTACATTATCATCTTTATCTTTTCCAATTGGTTCATTTAAATATACTTCTGAATTTAATTTTTTTATAGCTCTTAAGTGCATTAAAATCTCATTTGCAGTTAGCACCTGTTGGAAATGTTTCATCTTTCATATTTCTAGCACCTAAAAAGTTTATTGTTATATCTTCGCCATCTGTTGTTATAGAACTTACAAGTAACTTAATCATATTTCTTTTTGTGTTTAAATCTAAAGTATCAAAAGAAGTAAAATAAGTATCTAATATATTAAGCAATAAGTCTGCTGTTTCTTTGTCGCTTATTTCATCATAATTAGTATTAGTTAATTCTTTTATTTGTTTTTCTAGTTCTATATTAGTTTCTTTTAATTTTTTAATCTCGTTTGAAATATCATCTAATAAAGAAACATCAACATATTTAATTTTATCTAGTAAAGAGTTAATATCATTTTCATTTTTATAGATTAATGATTTTAAAGTTTTTACTTCTTCATTGTTCTTATCTTCTTTATTAAATGTATTTGAAGATAGACCTTTAAGGGCTTTATAAAATTTTGATGTAGGGGTAGCAAGTTCTTTTATTTTTTCCATTACCAAGTCATCTGCTTCTAATCCATTTATATTTTTACATTGGCATTTTTGTTTTCTGCTTTTATCTTTAAGTTCACACATATAGTCAAAAACTCTACGACCATCAGGGCTTACCATTTTATTTTTTAGTTTTGCTCTCATAAATGAGCCACAATGTGAACATCTTAAAATTCCTGATAATAAGGCATTACTTGTACTAGGTTTGCGATATTTCATGTCGCTGTTTCTATCTAATAATTCTTGAACTTCAACCCATTCTTTACCTGATATAATTCCTTTGTGTTTTCCAACAGCTACAATCCAATCATTTACATCTTTTCTAACTACTTGATTTTTCTTTTTCTCTGTTTTGTTATAAACCATTAATCCATGTATTCCATCAAATTCTTTTTCATCTGCATAAATTTCTACACCTAAATTTCTAAAATAGTCTAGTGTGTCTTGGTCTGCGATAGCATATACAGGATTTATTAAAATATTTTTTAATCCCCATCTAGTATATGCTTTATCATTTTTAGTTTTTATATCATGTTGGATTGTATAAGTTTCAAGTTTAGTTTGTGATTTTAATTCTCTCATTTTATCAAAAAGGATTTTTACAATTCTTACTTCATTATCAATAGTAGATAGCTTATATAATTTTCTTTTTTTACCATCTACAGTTATATTTTCTATTTGCTCTGATTTATAACCTGTTGGGGTCATACCACCAAGCCATCTACCAGTTTTAGCAAGTTCAAGCATATTATCTCTAATACGTTCTGCGATTGTATCACGTTCTAATTGTGCAAATACAGAAATCATAAACATCATAGCACGACCACTAGGGGTTACGTTTTCAATGCTTTCTGTTGCTGATAGAAAAGATACATCATAGTTATCTAATTCAATTACTAAACTACTAAAGTCTGATACATTACGACTAATTCTGTCTAATTTATAAAAAGCGATAGCTTTTATTTTTTTATCTCTAATATCTTTAAGCATCTTTTGAAAAGCAGGGCGATTGGTATTATAACCTGTATAACCCTCATCTTCATAAATTAAAATATCATTTTCTAAATCTACATTATCAAAAGTTAGTTCAATTTTTCTTTTACATGTTTCTATTTGATTGTGGGTACTTTCGCCTTTACCTGTAAATTTTGATTTACGAGAATATATTGCTATTTTTCTATTATCTTGTTTTTTACTTTTCATATTTTATTTTTCCTTTCTTGATATGTGA
>CAZSMG010000050.1:0-9721 GCA_964608075.1 uncultured Clostridium sp.
TTCTCTTATACAATCAAATTTTTTATTCACTTGCATTTACTTTTTTAAGTAACCATTACAAATTATTTTATCTGTATATATATATAAAGAAGTATACTTTTAAAAGTATACTTCTTTATCTTGATTCACTATCTTTGTATCATTAATTATTTTATTCTAATTACTAGAATTTTTAAATCTAAAGCGTCACAAATTTTAATTAATAGATTTAGTGTTGGCACTACTTTAAAACATTCCATTCTAGAAATTGTAGTTTGAGGTAAACCTGTTACTTCAGCTAATTTTTGCTGAGTAATTTTTTTACTTTTTCTTGTTTTAATTATCTTGAATATAATCTCCTTTATTTTTTCCTCATATGGATCGATCAAGTTTAAATTTTTTTGTTTCAATATTATAATCCTCCTATTGTTGATACAAAGATAGTAAAGTTAATTTTAACATCTCTAAGTATTTACCTAGTATGTTATTAAAATAAAATATTTTAAATTATAACACTTTTTTATTTTTTAGTCAAAACTACACTGCAAAATTTATTCCGCTTAGATATGATATCTTTCATATTTTCAATTAAATCATCTATTTCTTTTGGTGTTACTATCATATTATAATCATTTGGATTTAATGCTTCTTTTATTTCTTCATAATTATCTTGTTTTTTTAATTCATTTAAGTAATCATTTGATTTAGCCTCATCTTGAAGTTTAGATATAAAAAGGGATAAAGCATCATTTACAAGTACTGCTGTTTCTACAACTGTTGGAATTCCAATTGCAATTACTGGTATTCCCAAAGTATTTTCACTTATTTCTTTTCTTGTATTTCCAACTCCAGCACCAGGTACTATTCCAGTATCTGATATTTGAACAGAACTACTTATTCTTTCTATACTTCTTGAAGCTAAAGCATCTATAACTATTAATAGTTTAGGCTTTACATTATCTACTACACCTTTTAATATTTCAACAGTTTCTATTCCAGTTGTACCTAGTACCCCTGGTGCCATAGCACTAACCATTCTTGTTCCTTCTTCTACATACTCAGGCAAATAATTAATTAAATGTCTTGTTACATCTATTTCATTTATAACTTTTGGTCCTAATGCATCTGGTGTAACATAAATGTTTCCTAAACCAATAATTAGAATTTCTCCATTTTTATCTATATGCAAATTTAAAATTTTTCTTAGTTCTTCAGTTAACACATTTGATGCTTTTTCTATATCTTCATCTTGTGCAAGTTTTAGTTTTTTAATATCAATTGTAATATAGTTTCCTATAGGTTTTCCAATAGCTTTTTGCCCTGCTTCATTTGTTATTTTAACTCTTGATATACTAATTTTATCATTTATTTGTTCTTCTTCAGTTTCTATTCCATCAACTTCTTCAATATCATTTGCCTTTTTATACAAGTCTCTTCTTTCTAGTGCCATATCTGTTCTAAAATTAAACATTTAATCAGCTCCTTCAAATATCTTCTATTTATTATTATTTATTTTTTTTATTAAAATATTCTATTAAATTCTAAATTAATATTTTATTATTTAAAAAAAGAGTGGCTATTATTACCACTCTTGTCATACTAAATATTATAAATACATTATTAAAAAATCCCTGTTATATTACCATTTTCATCTATATCAATACTTTCTGCTGCAGGTACTTTTGGAAGACCTGGCATTGTCATTATTTTTCCTGCTAAAACAACTATAAAACCTGCACCTGACTTTAATTGTACATCTCTTATTGTAATATCAAAATCACTATCAGCTTCTAAATTCTTTGCATTATCTGAAAAAGAATATTGAGTCTTAGCAATACATATTGGTAAGTTTGCATATCCTAACTTTTCTATTTTTTCTATATTTTCTAAAGCTTCATCATTATATATTACAGATTTTGCACCATAGATTTTTGTTGCAACTTTTTGAATTTTTGTTTTAATATCATCTTCTAATTCATATATATAATTTAAATTGCTTTCTTTTTCGGATAAATTTACCACTTTATTTGCAATATCTATAGCACCGCTTGATCCTTTTTCCCATCCCTCAACTAAACTTAAAGTAATATTTTTTTCATCTAATTTTTTCTTTAAATAATTTATTTCTTCTATGCTATCTTTACTATATTTATTTAAAGCCACAATTACATTTAAACCAAATTTCTCTTTTAAGTTATCTATATGTCTATACAAATTAGAAATTCCTTTATCAATAGCTTGTATATTTTCTTCTTGTATTTTATCTTTCTCTACTCCACCATGATATTTTATTGCCTTCATAGTAGCTACACATACAACTACATCAGGTTTAATGTTTGCTTCCGTACAATTTATATCTAAAAACTATTCTGCACCTAAATCTGCACCAAATCCAGCTTCTGTTACAACATAATCTGATAATTTTAAAGCAGTTTTAGTTGCTAATATACTATTACAACCATGTGCAATATTTGCAAATGGTCCACCATGAATTATACAAGGAGTATGTTCTAATGTTTGTACCAAATTAGGTTTTATAGCATCTTTTAAAAGTACAGCTATACTACCTTGAGCGTTTAAATCTTTTGCATATACTGGTTTTTTATTTTTATTATATCCTATTACTATATTTCCAACTTTTTCTTTTAAGTCCTTTATATCTTTAGATAAACATACTATAGCCATTATTTCTGATCCAACTGTTATATCAAAAGAATCTTCTCTAGGTTCCATATTTTTTTCGCCAGATAATCCAATTTGTACTTTTCTTAGTTGTCTATCATTTAAATCTACACATCTTTTCCATACAACCTTTTCTATTTCCAAGCTATTTCCTGAAAATATATGATTATCAATTAAAGCAGATAATAAATTATTTGCAGATGTGATTGCATGAATGTCACCTGTAAAATGAAGATTTATATCTTCCATTGGTGCAACTTGAGCTCTTCCCCCACCTGTTGCTCCGCCTTTAATTCCAAATACAGGTCCTAACGATGGCTCTCTTAAAGCTAAAATTGACTTCTTACCTATTTTTCTTAAACCATCAGCTAAACTAATCGATATTGTTGTTTTTCCTTCTCCTAAAGGTGTTGGGCTTATAGCTGTAACTAATATTAGCTTACCATTTTTGTTATTTTGTATTTTTTTATACAATTTATCAGATATTTTAGCTTTATATTTTCCATATAGTTCTAAATCATCTTCATCTAAATTTATATCTTTTGCTATATCTGTAATATTATTTAATTTTGTATTTCTTGCAATTTCTATATCTGTCACAACTTACACCTTCTTTTATTTAAAAAATTAATCCAACTATAATTCCAATTAGTGCTCCAACAAAAACCTGAAGTGGAGTGTGTCCTAAAACTTCTACTAATCTTTCAGAAACTTGTACACCAGTAAGTCCTGGAGTTTCAACTATTTTATTTAATAATTTTGCTTGTTTACCTGCCGCTCTTCGAACACCTGCAGCATCATACATAACTATACAAGAAAAAATTAATGACATTGCAAATATAGCACTATCTAATCCATATTCTTTCCCAACTAAAGTTGTTAAACTTGTTACAACTGCAGAATGTGAACTTGGCATTCCTCCAGCTCCTAATATCCTTTTAAAATTAAATTTCTTTGTAGTTATTAAATCATATATAAGTTTAAATGTTTGTATTCCAATCCATGATAAAATAGGAACATATATGTATTTATTTTGTATAAAATTTATTAAATATTCCATTTCTTCCCCTTTAAAAATTTATTAATTATTTTCACTATCAAAATCAGATTCTTCTATTTTACCATCTTTTTCTATCAAAATAGATATTCTTTTTTCTGCCTTTTCTAGAATTGTATTACATTCTTTTGAAATTTTCATTCCTTCTTCAAATTTCTTTACTGAATCATCTAAATTAAGTTCTCCCTTTTCAAGCTCTACTACTATATTTTCCAATTCTTTCATTTTTTCTTCAAAATTGTTATCTTCTTTCATTTTATATCTCCTTTAATTTGTAGTATCTACTTTTCCAGTTGTTAAATCAACATCATACCAAGCAACAGCTTGTGTTGTTTCACTATTATGAACTGATATAGTATATTTTTTTCCATTTTTATTTGCTATATTAAAATATACATTATTATCTTCTTCTCCCCACTCTTTTTTTACAAGTTCTAAGGCTTTTTTATCATTACTTGCTGAAGATGAATCTTTATCTTCTTGCTCTGACTCTTTTTCTTCTCTTCCAATAACATTCTCATTTTTATTATCTTGTATAGTATTTGTATTATTTTCATCTGTAATATTGTTTTCATCTTCTGAATCTATAGAATTTACTATTGTATTAGTAGTATATACTTTAGAATTTACAAGTTCTGTATTATCTATTTGTTTATTATTAAAAAATATTAAAAATATAACAAGTATAATTATAGTTATTATTGCTGTTATTATAATTAATTTTAATTTATCTTTCATATTTAAATCTCCTTATTTTATTACTCTTGCTTTTCTATCACCATCATAAAATTTAAAATCTACTTCTTTTCCAACTTCTAAGTCACTTGCACTTTTTATAATATTTCCCTCTAATTCTGCTATACAATATCCTCTAATTAAAGTATTTAAAGGACTTAAAGTATCAAGTTTTGCAACTAATTGAATATATTTTGATGTCGAATCTTTTTGTATTGATTTAATTATGTTTTCTAATTGCTTTATATTGCTATCTAATCTTAAATAATTATCATTAATATCTTTTAGAGGATCTTTAAACACTCTACTTGCAATACATTTTTCATATCTTAGTCTCATAACTTCTATTTTCTTTTTTAAAGACATCCTTAATCTATTATTATATAAATTTATTTTTTCATGAATTTCATATATATCAGGTACTGCAAGTTCAGCTGCTGCAGATGGTGTTGGTGCTCTTAAATCTGCTACAAAATCTGCAATGGTAAAATCTGTTTCATGACCTACTGCTGAAATTATAGGTATTCTTGATTCATATATTTCTCTTGCAACAATTTCTTCATTAAATGGCCATAAATCCTCTAATGAGCCTCCACCCCTTGCAAGAATTATTACATCTGCTAAATTTTCCTCATTCATTCTTCTTATTCCATATGCTATTTCTTTAGCAGCTCCTATTCCTTGAACTGGCACAGGAAGTAGTCTTATATATACATTTGGATTTCTTCTCGTAGATACATTTATTATATCTCTAATTACAGATCCTGTTTGAGAAGTAAGAACTCCTATTACTTTTGGCATTAAAGGTATCTTCTTTTTGTGGTTTTCATCAAATAGTCCTTCTTCTTCTAGATTCTTTTTTAGTTCTTCATATTTTGTATATAAATCTCCAAGTCCATCTTCTTGCATCGCTTTTACATATATTTGATATATACCATCTCTTTCAAAAACAGAAACACTACCAAAAACCATTACTTTCATTCCATCTTTTGGATTGAACTTTAATCTCTCTGCATAACTTTTAAACATTATACATTTAATTAAAGAATTTTCATCTTTTAATGTAAAATAAAGATGTCCTGTATAATGATTTTTAAAATTTGATATTTCACCTTTAACAAGTATATTATTTAATAATTCATCATCAGCAATTTTTTCTTTTATATATTTATTTAAATCTGTTACTGATACTGCATTATATTCCATTTATATAAACTCCTAATCTAATTCCTTTACTATGCTAGCTAAGATACCATTTACAAAATTTTTAGAAGAATCTTCACCATACTTTTTAGCAAGTTCAATAGCTTCATTTATAGCAACTTTATATGGGATTTCTTTGAATTTTATTTCATAAATGGCAAGCTTTAATAAACTTAAATCTATTTTTGAAATTCTATCTAATTTCCAATCAGATTTTAAATTTTTTTCTATTAAATTAGATATTTCTTTTAAATTTTTATTAATTCCAAATATAACATCATTAATGTATTCTATAGCTTTTTTATCTTCAATTTCATTACTTTCTATATATAGATTAATTTGTTCAGCTATATCTTCTTCTTTTTGAATTTCCATACTATATATAAGTTTAAATGCCAATTCTCTTATTGCTGATCTGTTCATTTTATTCTCCTTTTGATTATATTCTATCTATAAAGCTTTTTATCTTTTCTTTTACTTCATATTTATTTTGTTGTACATAATTTCCAACAAATGCTCCAATAAATATTAATATTATTGCTACAAATAATTTATATAAATTTGTAAAAAGAATTAATATTGCAACTATTATACCAATAATAGCACCTCTATATGTTTTTATAAATTTTTTAATTTCATCCATATTACCTAAAGTTCCTTTCTTATTCACTTACTATATCTTTTTTAGGAGCAATATTTTTAACTTTAATATTAACTTCTTTAACTTCTAAATCTGTAGCTGTTTTTATAGCTTCTTTTATTTTTTGTTGTAGATTTGTTATTAATTCTTTAATAACAGCATTAGGACTTACAACTAAATTTACATATACAAATAAATTATTTTCTTTATCTAAACTTACATTAGTTGATATTTCTTCAGCACTTTCAAAATCTTTAGCAACTGCATTTACTAAGTTTTCGATAGTGTCTTTAGAAATCATAAGTTTACCACTCTCATTTTGTAATAGCACTCCTGGTTTATTATCTGTACTTTTTTTATAAGGATCAAAAAATATACATATAAGTGATAATAATATAAATACTACACTTACACCAAGTACGATATTGCCACCTAATGAGTCAACCAATACATTTTTTATCAAGTTACCAATTATTCCATAATCTAGCCACCCAAATACTAATAAACATAATATAATTGATATTACTAGCATTATAATTGAATATATATTTAGTACTAATTTTTCTATAAATTTCATAATTAATATTTCTCCATTTCTTTTTAATTATTCATTACTACTATCTTCTTTTTCTTCACTTTCTTCTTGTTTTTCATCCTGAGCTATAGTAGTGTTTACACCTTGTACATGTACATTTACTTCCTCAACTTGCAAACCTGTCATACTTTCAACAGCTTTTTTAACTCTGTTTTGAATTTCAAAAGCTACATCTGGTATTCTTGTACCATATTCAACAATTATATTTACATCTATTTTAGCTTGTTTTTCTCCAGCTTCTACTTTAATTCCTTTTGCTAGGTTTTTCTTTCCACTTAAAACCTCTGATATTCCGTCCTGCAAATCCACCTGACATTCCATAAACACCTTGAACTTCTGAAACAGCAACTCCTGCAATTACTGCAATAACGTCATTTGCAATTTTAATACCATCATTTTCTGTTCCTGTTTCTTGCTTTATTTCTAATACTTCCTCATTATTATTTTCTTCCATAAAATTACCTCCCATATATAAAAATTGATATACTTTTTTGTAGTATAAGTATATCAATCTTTTTATTTTTTTACAACCATTTTTATAAATTTATTTAAGTTAATACATACTATATTTTTAGAAAAATAGTTAAATAATAATTTCTATATTATTGCCATGTAAGTATTGGATAGCCCACATTTATATTATTAGTATCTTTTTTAAACTCAGAACCTAATGTTTCTGCAAGTGCTTTTAATTGTGTCGCTGTTTTACTCGTTCCTTCTCCTGCTGCTCCACAAGTCGATAGATAATAACAATTTGTTATAGTTCCAAAATCAGTATTTATTCCTCCTAAATAGATTTGAGAATCAACAAGGTTTGACTCTATAATATCATAAGATATGTTACCAGTATTGTAACAATTTAAAACTTTGCTTTCACTACGGCCTCTTCCTATTATTCCTCCTATATATATATGTTCAGTTTCGGCTATTATTGTTGCACTTATATTTCTCTTATTATATGAATTAGAAACTATTCCATAATTATTAGCAACAATACCTCCAGCTGTAGTATCATATGTTGATGAACTTGTTACTTCTCCATTATTGTAGCAAGAGTTAATATTTCCATCTGCAGTATTATAGCCAACTATTCCAGCTACATAAGTGCGAGTATGTTTTCCCATTCCTGAATTAGATGAAATTTTTCCTGTATTATAGCTATATAATATCGTTCCAGTATTATAACCAACTATTCCTCCTGTATATAATGATTGTTTGCTTTCTGTTTTTCCTTCGCCAATAATCGTTGCATTATTTGAACATGAAATAATCTTCCCATCATTTTTCCCTGCTATAGCACCAACAGTTCCATCACTAGTAATAATTCCACTTGTAATATTCACATTTATTATTTCAGCACCAATTGCTACATACCCAAAGAATCCATTCATTAGTTTTTTACTATCTATATAAATATTATCAATACTATGTCCATTTCCTTTAAATGTGCCAGCAAATCGGGTTGTGTTGCTACTTCCAATAGGTTCCCATACATTTGTTGTACTTCCATTTAAATTTATGTCTGCTACTTGTTCTATTGTTTCTCCTGTAAATGAATTTCCAGAATTTACTGCATCACGAAATGCTTTTATATCTGTTCTATTTGCTATATAAGTTTGATTTTTAACAATTATTGTCGGACTCTGTTTTTTGAAATTTCCTGCATTATCTTTTATTATTGCATAGCAACTATATTCTTTATTAAATGTCATATTTGTTAATGTATATGTTGAACTTATAGATACTTTAGAATCATTTACATATATTTCATAACTTTCTATTTGGGATAATGAACCTTCACAACTCGCTGTTAGTAAAACACTTCTTGATGATGTTAATGTTCCTGCTTTTAGTTCTATATTTAGCTCTGTTTCGGTTGTTATATTTATTGTTTCAGTTGTTTTTTTGTTTCCTGCTACGTCGTATATTTCTGCGTATGCTTGGTATGTTCCACTTAGTAGGTTATCATATGTTTTAGATTTAGTTACTGCAGTTGTAGTTCCTGCTGTGTTTCCGTTTAGTGTTGTGTATATTTCTTCGTTTTCTGTGTAGACTTCGTCTCCTGTTTTCTTGTAATACCATATTATTTTTCCTAGTCCTGATTCTCCGTCTTGTACTTTTACACTTATTCTAAATCCTTTTGTTGTTATTTCACTTGCTGTTATTTCTTCTTTTATTTCTGGTTTTTCTTTATCTATGTTTGTTACATTTCCTACTGCGTATGTTTTTGTTGCTGATATTCCGTTTGTTAGTCTTGTTATTATTGTTGTGTTGTTTTTTGTTGTTATTTCTTCTGTGTAGTTGTTCCACGTTTTTCCGTCATATGAGTATTGCATGTTGTATTGTTTGTATTCTTCTTTTGTTGTTTCTATTTTTACTTTTACTTCTTTGTTTGTCCATCCACTTGGTTCGTATGTGTATCTTATGTCTCCTTCTTTTATTTCTATGTTTAGTTCTGTTTCTCCTATTTCTTCTTTTTTTCCTATGTATTTATTATTTTCTTCATATACGTAGAATACATATCCTTCTTTTGTTACTATTATTAGTTTTTGTTCTTCTTCGTTTTTGTCTGGTCCTGTTATTTTTGCTTCTTTGAATTTTTCTTCTTTTTGTAGTTCTTCTTTTATTTTTTTTAATATTTCTTCTGGGTTTGTTTCTTTATTGTTTGTGTGTGCATATGTTGTGCTTAAGTTTATTATTTCTTGGTAGCTTGCTATTTCTGTTTTTTCTTTTGCTGTTAATGCACTTTTAAATAATCCATTTTCTCCAAATAGCATTGCTACACTTACTCCTGCTAGTATTAGTATTAGTATTATTGTTATTGCTAGTG
>CAZSMG010000051.1:0-9563 GCA_964608075.1 uncultured Clostridium sp.
CAACCTCTTTTTGGAATTCTTCTATCATCCACTCATTACCAGGTTTAAACATATGCTTAAAACGTTTTTGAGGTTTTAAAAATTCTTCAATTGGAAGTTTTTTAGCAGGTTTATATGTTATTTTATATTTTCCATTAACTACTTCATATAAAGGCCAATAACATGTTTCTACGGCAAGTTTGTTAATAGTCATAAGCTCATCTGTAGGGTAACCCCAACCTCTAGGGCAAGGAGATAATACATTTAGAAATGTAGGACCTTCTGTATAAATTGCTTTTTCAGATTTTTCATACAAATCCTTAAAGTTATTTACAGCTATTGTTTGTGCAACATATGGTAAATGATGTGCAACCATAATTTGTGCTAAATCTTTTCTTGATTGCATTTTACCAGGTAAAACTTTTCCAGCAGGAGATGTTGTTGTATCTGCAAATTTTGGTGTCGCAGAAGAACGTTGAATACCTGTATTCATATATGCACCATTATCATAGCATACATAAGTAATGTCATGTCCTCTTTCCATAGCACCAGATAAACTTTGAAGTCCTATGTCATAAGTTCCACCATCTCCACCAAATGCAATAAATTTTGTATGCTCATTTTCTGGTAGCTTTCCTTGTCTTTTTAAAGATTTATATGCAGCCTCTACTCCAGATTCTGTGGCTGCAGCACATTCAAATGCTGTATGTATAAAAGAATCTGTCCAAGCTGTATATGGATATATGAAAGTTGAAACTTCCATACAACCTGTAGCACCACAAATTACTGCATGATCATCTTCATTTAAGGCTCTTAAAACCATTCTAGCAACAGGTGGAGCTCCACAACCTGCACACATTCTATGACCTTCTGTAAATCTTGATGGATTTTTAGCTACAACTTCTTTTAAATTATATGCCATTTATATCAATTCCTTTCTTTTTCTTATTTTCTTAATCCTAAATATCTATAAGGATTATCTATATTTCTTGTTTTTACAATTTCTGATAAGTCATTATATACAGATTGTATTTGATCCGCTGTAGTATCTCTTCCACCAATACCATATATATAATTTACCATTGGAACATTAGAATTGTTTACATACATAGCAGATGAAACATCTGAAAATAATGCTCCTCCAGCTGAATTTAAGGAGTCTGATTTATCTAAAACAGCAACAGCTTTTAAGTGAGAAAGTGCTTTTGCAATTTCTTCAGCAGGGAAAGGTCTATACATACGTATTTTTAGCAAACCTGCCTTAATTCCTTTTTCTCTTAACCCATCTATAACAAATTTTGTGGTTCCAGCAGTTGAATTCATGCAAACTATTGCAATTTCTGCGTCTTCTAATTTATATTCTTCAAAGAAAGAATATTTTCTTCCAGTCATTTTTTCAAAGTCTTTTGAAACTTCCTTAATTACTTTTTTTGCATTTCGCATAGCATTTGCTTGCTGAACTTTATGCTCAAATAAATAAGCCTGTAAATCTAGTGGACCAATTGCTATTGGTTCTTTTTTGTTTAGTAAATAATGTTCTGGTTTATAGCTTCCTACAAATTCTTTTACTTTATCATCTTCTATTAATTCTATATTTTCTATAGAATGAGATGTTATAAATCCATCTTGACATACCATTAAAGGTAATTGTACATCTTTATGTTCTGCTATTCTATGTGCCATAATTAAATTATCATATGCTTCTTGATTGTTTTCTGAAAATAACATTATCCATCCAGCGTCTCTAACACCCATGGCATCAGAATGGTCATTATGTATGTTTAATGGACCAGAAACAGCCCTATTAACTAGAGACATAACTATAGGTAAACGTAAACTTGAAGCAATATAAATCATTTCCCACATTAAAGATAAACCATTTGCAGATGTTGCAGTCATTGCTCTAGAACCTGCAGCCTCTGCACCAATACATGCACTCATAGCACTATGTTCACTTTCTACTGCAACGAATTCAGTATCAACTGTACCATTAGCAACAAATGTTGAAAAATATTGTGGTATTTCTGTAGATGGTGTTATAGGAAATGCAGCAACAACATCTGGATTTATTTGCTTCATTGCTATAGCAGCAGCTTCATTACCACTTAAACGTTCTCTTATACTCATTTTATCAAAACCTTTCTTTATATATTACTCTATACCTTCTTCTACCATACCTATTGCACCAAAAGGACAAACTTTAGCACAAACTCCGCAACCTTTGCAGTAATCGAAATCAAAATCTGTTCTTTTTAGAGATTCCTTACAAACAGGAATAGCATTTTCTGGGCAAACTGGAAAACACAAACCACATTGCTTACATTTTTCTTCATAATAAACAGGTCGTACACTTCTCCAGTCACCTGTTTTAAATTCTTTTGCATTACCAGCCTGATAAATATTTCCGCCTATTGTTAACTCATCCATAGGGGTATTTTTATTTATATTAGTCATAAAATCATATCCTTTCTAAACTTTCTTTACTTCTTTTAATGCAAGTTCTAAAGCTTTCATATTACCTTCAATTACTTCAGGTTTTTTAGCAAATTTATGCTTAAAAGAACTTTCCATATCAGAAAGTAATTCTTCATCTGTCATAACTTTACTTACTTTAACTATTGCAGCAAGCATTGGTGTATTTGGAAAATATTTTCCTAAAGCCTCCATTGATACTTTTCTTGCATCAATTGTATATATATTTCCTTTATATCCTTTTAAAGCTTTCTTTAAATAGTCTGCTGATTTTGTTGTATTAATAACTATTGCACCTTCTTCTTTTAAACCTGCTGTTACATCTACAGATTCTAATAAAGTATCATCAACAACTACTACATAATCTGGTTCGTAAATATTGCTGTGTATAGTAATTGGAGTATCACTTATACGGTTATATGCGGTAATAGGGGCACCCATTCTTTCAGGTCCATACTCAGGAAAACCTTGAATATATTTACCAGTATTAAAAGCAGCATCTGCAAGTAATAATGAAGCTGTTTTTGCACCTTGACCGCCTCTACCATGCCATCTAATTTCAATTAAGTTATTCATGTAAATTGCCTCCTTTAAAAATATAGTTAAAGTATATTCCTATTGTAATTCAATGTCAAGAGAATTTATTGTACTATAAGGTCGAAAATTAAGAAAGGAGCCACTTCATTTTGAAGTGGCTCTAAGTATTAATTTACTTCAAATGTGACTGAATAAAAGACAGTCATATTTGAAGGAGAAAATATATCTGGCTTCTTATCGTATGCTCTATCACTCGATATTGTCCAGTTATTGGACTTTGCCAATTCTAAGAATTTACGATATACATCCCGCGTAAGATTTTCAATAACGCAAAGATTATCTCCTTGAGAGAAGTAGTAATCTATTCCCTGAACCTTAAATCTTAAAGTATCGTTACTAAGAAGAAATGCTGATATCTTTTCTTTAATTTCCATAAAATCCTTTCCCTACTATTTCTAAATTCTAGAAATTTCGTTCCTTATTATAAAGGCATTGTTATAATTATATACTTAAATTATACCACTTTTTTATATATTTTGCAATGAGTAGACATGGGAAAACGCCGTCCCCGTGTTTGCATATCATATTTTTAAAAATATATTGTAATTAAATTATATAAGTGTTAATATATAATAATAGAATATATAATACGAATTAAGATATTTAAATATAACTTTAAAGAAGTAAAATAGGAGGAACAATATGAAAAATTATAATGATGAAGATATAAAATATTTAACACTATTATCAGAGAAATTTCCTACAATACAAGATGTTTGTACAGAAATAATAAATTTGCAAGCAATATTAAATTTGCCAAAAGGTACAGAACATTTTTTAAGCGATTTACATGGAGAATATGAATCATTTTTACATATATTAAAAAATGCATCAGGTGTTATAAAAACAAAAATAGATGAAACATTTGATACTTGTATGACAAGTGAAGAAAAGCAGAAGCTTGCAACTTTAATATACTATCCTGAAGAAAAATTAGAATTAATAAAAAAAGAAACAAAAGATTTAAATGAATACTATAAAATAGTATTATATAGATTAATAGAAATATGTAAAGTAGTGGCATCAAAATATAGTAGGTCTAAAGTAAGAAAGGCAATGCCAAAAGATTATGAGTATATTATAGACGAATTATTACATTCAAATGATAATTCATATAATAAAGAATATTACTATAATCAAATAATAAATACAATAATTGATTTAGATAGAGCAGATGCATTTATAATAGCAATATCAAAACTAATACAAAGATTGGCAGTAGACCATTTACATATTATTGGAGATATATATGATAGAGGACCAGGTCCACACATAATAATAGATGAATTAATGAAATATCATTCAATAGATATTCAATGGGGAAATCATGATGCTATATGGATGGGAGCAGCAAGTGGTAGTGCAGCATGTATATTTAATGTATTAAGAATTTGTGCTAGATATGATAATTTAGATATTTTAGAAGATGGATATGGAATAAATATAAGACCATTAACAGAGTTTGCAATGGAAGAGTATCCTAAGCAAAATGGAGATATTTTTAAGCCTAAAAATCATAACAAAATGGAAAGAAAATCAGATGTAGATTTACTTACAAAAATACAAAAGGCAGCAACTATAATACAATTTAAACTAGAGGCAGAGGTAATTAAGAGAAATCCAGAGTTTAATATGGAAGATAGATTATTGTTAGATAAAATAAATTATGAAACAAATGAGATAGAAATAGATAACAAAAAATATAAATTGCTAGATTCATATTTTCCAACAATAGATCCAAAAGATCCATATAAATTAACTCAAAGAGAATTAGATGTTGTAAATAAACTAATTAAAGCATTTGAAAATAGCGAAAAACTTCAAAACCATATAAAATTTTTATATACAAAAGGAAATATATATAAAGTATATAATGATAATTTATTAATACATGGATGTATACCAATGGATAAAGATGGAAATTTTATATATGGAACAATAAAAGGAGAAAAACTAAAAGGAAAACAATATTTAGATTATATAGAAAGAATTGCAAGACAGGGGTATTTTGCAGATAAGAATTCAGAAGATAAAAAATATGGAGAAGATTATTTATGGTATTTATGGTGTGGAAAGAATTCACCAATATTTTGTAAAGATGCAATGAAAACTTTTGAAAGATACTTTTTAGATGATAAAGAAAGAAGAGAAGAAATAAAAAATGCATTTTATACTTTTTCAGAAAATGAAGAACAATGTATAAAAATATTAGATGAATTTGGAATAAATAAAGAAAATGGACATATAATATCTGGTCATGTACCTGTTAAATTAGGAAAGGGTGAGAGCCCAATAAAAGCAAATGGAAAATTATTAATAATTGATGGAGGACTATCTAAATCATATCAAGAAGTAACAGGTATTGCAGGATACACTTTAATATATAGTTCTTATGGACTAACTTTAGCAGAACATGAACCTTTTACATCAACAGAAGATGCAATAATTAAAGAAACAGATCTTCATTCTTCTACAAGGATTGTAGAAAAGGTTGAAAGAAAAAGAATAAATGATACAGATATAGGAACAGAATTAAGAAAACAAATAAAAGACTTAGAAGAATTATTAGAAGCATATAAAAGCGGAATATTAAAATAAAAAGCAAAAACAGTTGTAAAATTTAGTATAAATTTATGACTGTTTTTTTAAATATATATTGACAATATGATATTAAATATAGTACTATAATAAAGAGGGATTAAACTTATTAGGGGCTTATAAAAAACTAAAGGAGGAATTTAAGTGAAAAAAGTTAAAGATTATATAAAATTACCATACAACTATATTATTAGACCAATTAATGATGAAAGTGGATTTTATTATTATGCTCGCGTTTTAGAGTTAGATGGTTGCCAAAGCACAGGAAGTACTTTTGAGGAAGCATATGAAAATTTGAAAGATGCAATGGAAGGATGGATTGAAGCAAAATTAGAAGGTGGATTTGATGTACCATTACCTATAGGTTATGAAGATTTTAGTGGAAAATTTGTTGTAAGAATACCAAAATCATTACACTATAAATTATCAGTACAAGCACAGCAAGAAGGAGTATCTTTAAATCAATATGCATTATATAAATTAAGTAATTAAAAATATTATATAAATTAATAGATACAAGCGGATACATAATAGTATCCGTTTTTTCCATTTTTCATTTAATATACTTGTAATTTTTATAAATAAAGTATATAATAGGACACGTATTTAGTAAGGAGATGATTAGATGCAAGTAAGTAAAGAAGAAATTTTACATATAGCAAATTTAGCTCATTTAAATTTAGAAGAAAATGAGATAGAAAAATATCAAACAAATTTGCAAGATATATTAAATTTTGCAAATATAGTTAATAATGCACCAGTAGAAGGATTAGATATAACAGTATGTGAAAATGAATGAAAAAATATATTTAGAAAAGATGAAATAGAAGTATTTGAAGATAATGAAAGCTTATTACAAAATGCTATTAATCCAGAACAAAATATGTTCAAAATTCCAAAGGTAATTAATTAGAAGTCAGAGGTTAGAAATCAGACATTTGACTTCACTATTAAAGGAGAATTTTATGAATATAGGAATAGATATAGATGATACAATATCAAATACATATGATGTATTATTCAATTATGCACAAAAATATACAATTATAGATAAAAATAAAGAAATAAAAGACGTTAATAGAAATGCAACAACACATATGTATGCAAAAACTTTTCATAATTGGAATGATGAAGAAGAAAAAGAATTTTTAGATAAATATTATGAAAATGTAGTAAAAGAAGTAAAACCTAAAATGTTTTCAGCAGAAATAATTAACAAATTAAAATCAGAAGGAAATAAAATATTTTTAATAACAGCAAGATTTAAAAGTGAAAAATTTGATGTAAAAGAATTAACTTTAAAATGGCTAATAGAAAATAATATTAATTATGATGAGCTAATTATGGATGCTCAAAATAAAGTAGAGATTGCACAAGAAAAAAATATTGATATATTTGTAGATGATAGTATAAGTAATTGTGAAACTATGGCAAATGCAGGAATAAAAACTTATATGATGGATTTTATAGTTAATTGTAACTATAAAAATGAAAAAGTTACAAGAGTATATTCTTGGCCACATCTATATCAAGAGATTAAAAAATATGAGGAGGAAATTTAATGGATATTACAGAACTTACAGTTTGCGAATTACAAGAAAAATTAAAAAATAAAGAATTAACAATAACCGAAATTACAAAAGCATATGTAGATAGAATAAATGAAAAAGAAAAAGATGTACAAGCTTTTGTTACTACTTTAACAGATGAAGCGATTTCACAAGCAGAAGATATTCAAGCTAAAGTAGAAACAGGAGAAATAATAGGAGATTTAGCAGGTATTCCAATAGGAATAAAAGACAACTTATGCACAAAAGGAATAAAAACAACATGTTCTTCTAAAATGTTAGAAAATTTTGTTTCACCATATAATGCAACAGTTATTGAAAAAATAAATAATGAAAATATGATAGATTTAGGAAAACTAAATATGGATGAGTTTGCAATGGGAGGCTCAACAGAAACATCATATTTCAAAAAAACAAGAAACCCTTGGAATTTAGAAAAAGTACCTGGTGGATCATCAGGTGGATCTGCTGCAGCAGTAGCAGCTAATATGGTACCATGGGCATTAGGTAGTGATACAGGTGGGTCAATTAGACAACCATCAAGCTTTTGTGGTGTAGTTGGGTTAAAGCCAACATACGGACTAGTTTCAAGATATGGATTAGTTGCGTTTGCATCTTCACTTGACCAAATAGGGCCAATAACAAAAGATGTAAGAGATAGCAGCATGCTTTTAAATATAATTGCAGGTCATGATAAAAAAGATACAACATCAGTAGAAGTAGCGAAAAAAGATTATACAAAAGCATTAAAAAATGATGTTAAAGGATTAAAAATTGCAGTACCTAAAGAGTTTTTTGGAGAAGGAATTAATGAGGAAGTAAAAGATTCTTTAATGAGAGCTGTAGAAACATACAAACAATTAGGTGCACAAGTAGAAGAAGTATCATTAGATATAGCTAAATATTCTTTAGCTACATATTATATAATTGCTTGTGCTGAAGCTAGTTCAAACTTAGGAAGATTTGATGGAATTAGATATACATATAGAACACCAGAATTTAAAAACTTAAAAGAAATTTATAAAAAATCAAGAAGTGAAGCATTTGGAGATGAAGTAAAAAGAAGAATTATTCTTGGAACATATGTATTATCTTCAGGATATTATGATGCATACTATAAAAAGGCTCAACAAGTTCGTACATTAGTTACAAATAAATTTAATGAAGTTTTTGAAAAATTCGATGTTATTTTAACGCCAACATCTCCAACAGTAGCATTTGGAATAGGAGAAAAATCAAATAATCCATTAGAAATGTATTTAGCAGACATTTGTACAGTTTCTGTAAATATCGCAGGACTTCCTGGAATATCAATTCCTTGTGGAGTAGATAGCCAAGGTATGCCAATAGGTATGCAATTAATAGGAAATAAATTCTGTGAAGAAACAATATTAAATGCAGCATACACATTTGAACAAAAAATTAAATTTAGAGAAAACTATAAACCACAATTTAAAGGAGGTGCCAAATAATGTCAAGAGAGGATTACGAAGTAGTAATTGGATTAGAGGTACATGCAGAACTTTCAACAAAAACAAAAATATTTTGTTCATGCCCAACAGAATTTGGTGCGGAGCCTAACACACATACATGCCCAATTTGTATGGCGATGCCTGGAACACTTCCTGTTTTAAATGAAAAAGTTGTAGAATATGCAGTAAAAGCAGGTTTAGCAACAAATTGTACTATTTCAAGAGATAGTAAAAATGATAGAAAAAATTATTTTTATCCAGATTTACCAAAAGCATATCAAATTTCACAATATGATAAACCACTATGTGAAGAAGGATATGTAGAAATAGAAACTAAAGATGGTAAAAAGAAAATAAGATTAGAAAGAATTCACATAGAAGAAGATGCAGGAAAACTAAATCATGATGAATTTGGTGGAGGAAGTTTAGTTGATTTAAATAGAGCAGGAGTTCCGCTAATAGAAATAGTTTCAAAGCCAGATTTAAGAAGTAGCGAAGAAGTTGAGCAATATTTAAGAAAATTAAAATCAATACTTGAATATATAGAAGTTTCAGATTGTAAAATGCAAGAAGGTTCTTTAAGAGCAGATGTTAATGTATCTGTTCATAAACCAGGAGAACCACTTGGAACTCGTACAGAAATGAAAAATATGAACTCTTTTAGAAGTATAACAAGAGCAATCGAATATGAAGTAGAAAGACAAATAGATGTACTAGAAGATGGAGGAAAAATAGAACAAGAAACATTAAGATGGGATGATGTTTCAGGTAAAACTTTTCCGATGAGAGATAAAGAAGATGCTCAAGATTATAGATATTTTCCAGACCCTGATTTAGTTGCAATTAAATTATCAGAAGAATATATTGAAAATATAAA
>CAZSMG010000052.1:0-9559 GCA_964608075.1 uncultured Clostridium sp.
TTTGATGTTGGCTTATATAAATTTTCATGATAGAATTCCGCTGCTATATTATTTATTTCATAAACCTTTGCCTTTAATGCTTCTCTCTTAGAATCTCCTACATTGTCTAAAGTTGGTAATTGAATATTTGCTCTATCTGCAAGAATTTTTACACTTTCAACAAAATTTATATTTTCTATCTTGCTTAAAAAATGAAAAACATTCCCTCCTGCTCCACATCCAAAGCAATGAAATATTTGCTTATCTGGAGAAACAGAAAAAGAAGGCGACTTTTCTTTATGAAATGGACACAATCCAAAAAAATTTCTACCGCTTCTTTTCAATACTACATATTGTGATATTATATCTACTATATCGTTACTATTTCTAATTTCTTCTAACAATTCATCACTATATCGTATCATTTTATAAACCTTTCTTTTATATATTACTATTCGACAGATAATTTTCAAATCCTTCTTTATGTACACCAAACTTTAAATAGATAGCCACAGCTATCTATTTAAAGAATTAAGAGTGAAAAATGAATAGTTAATAATTTTAAATCATTCCTTTTATTAAATATTCATTATTCAATATGCACTATTCATTAATAAAATCCCTGGTTCTCCAGGGATTTTATATTATTATTCTTCTGTCTCTTCAAATGGAATAAACTTATTTACTACATTTGATAATGGTGAAAGATTATCAACACTTTCTACCTTAAATTCTTTGAATGATTGATTAATTTTATTATCAACTATTCCTTCCATTTCTTCATATGAAGAATGCTCTGCTAATACTAACTCACTAACTAATATTTGTTTTGCATTTATTAGCATTTTCTTTTCTCCAGTTGATAAACCTTTTTCTTTTTGTTTAAAAGTTAAGTTTCTTACTACATCTGCAATTTCATATATATCTCCGCTTTTCATTTTATCCATATTGTCTCTATATCTTTTGTTCCAATTTTTTTCCATTTCTGTCTCATCTTGTTCAAGGACAGTAAATACTTTTTCTGCTGCACTTTTGTCTATTATACTTCTTACTCCAACTTCTTCTGCCTTTGCTGTTGGTACCATTACCTTAACTTCTCCAGGCATTTTCAATATGTAATAAGATTGTTTTTCTCCTAATATATCTTTTTCTTCTATTGAATCAATTGTACCTGCTCCATGCATTGGGTATACAATTTTATCTCCTACATTAAACATGTAAGTCCTCTCCTTTCAGGTATTTGAATTTAATATTAGTTGGTATCGAAAAATATAAAGTCATTAATTTTATATGAATAACTTTGATTATCACATCAACTTTAATAATTATACTACAAAAATTGGTAAAAGTCAAAGCTTTTACCAATTACTTTTTCTATAAATTTCCCTTAGGGATGTTCATTTTAGTGGGTTTTATCGATTTTTTTAAATATAAAAAAATTTTAAAAAATTTCATTTATCTGTAGATCCAAATCCACTTAGTCTCTCCCCTTCTGCTGAATCATCATCAGATACTAAGTATTTTTGGAATATAGCTTGTCCTATCGCTTCTCCCTTTTTAATTAAAATATCTTCTTCTTTTATATTATAAAAAGCAAACATAAAATGTCCGTCATTATCTGGATTTCCGTAATAATCTTTATCTATTACTCCTACACTATTTGCCATGATTAAACCTTTCTTCTTTGGGTTAGAACTTCTATTATACAAAAGCATTACTTCATCATCTTGCATATATGCTTTTAATCCTGTTTTTACAAGTGTTGGGTTTTGTCCTTTTTTAAAGCTAGGAATTACTACATCTTCTGCTGCTTCTATATCATATCCTGCAGAATATTTTGTCTTTCTTATTGGTAAATTAATATTTTCATTTTCAAAACCTTTTGCTATTTCAAAACCACGTATTTTTTCCATTTATTATACTCCCTTTCATATTTATTATATTTGTATTTTTACATAATAACACCTAAAAGTCAAGTACTAATCACAAATTACAATCGACAAAAATATAATATATTAGACATATTTTATATTGGAGGCTTTTATAATAATGGAAAATATAACTTTAGATAAATTACCTTTAGACACTGAAGGAAAAATACAAGGTTTTCATTGTAGTGGAAATATTAGAAGGAGGCTATTAGACCTTGGACTTGTAAAAAATACATCAATAACTCCTGTTTTTATAAGTGCATCTGGAGACCCTACTGCATTCGAAGTAAGAAATACATTAATTGCAATTAGACAAGAAGATTCTTGTTTAATAGATGTCAAACTTTGATTTTATACTAATTTTATGGTATAATATTATTAGTAACTTCGTGTTCAATTTTGAAAGGAGAAATATCATGGCAAACAACAACAAAGAATGTTTTGTAGAACCTTTTGGTAATTCAACCAAAGAAGAAGCATTAAAAGTCTTAGACAATATTAGGCTTGCACATCCTGAATCTTCTGGATGGAAAGAAATTTCAGGATATGTTGAAAAACAATCTGATGGTTGGCATGCTGTTAGAGTTCATGAAAAAATATCTTAGAAAAAACCCTATCCAAATTACAATTGTAATTTATGGATAGGGTTTCTCCTTTATCACATAAAATATTTTTTCACATATAATACACTATTCTAATTATAGAGGTGATTATATGGGACTTACAAAAAACTCTACTGGTACAGAATTATTAACTGATAATTTCGAAACTTTAAAAAATAAATGCGACTTTACAATAGCACTATCTGGAAACCCTAATGTAGGCAAATCTACTATTTTCAATTCTTTAACTGGTCTTCATCAACATACTGGAAATTGGCCTCGGAAAAACTGTAAGTAATGCTGCTGGAGAATGCAATTACAAAGATAAAGATCTTTTATTTATTGATATACCTGGAACATATTCTATAATGTCTAATTCTGAGGAAGAAGAAATTGCAAGAGATTACATATGTTTTGGAAAACCTGATGCAACCATAATTGTATTAGATGCAACATGTTTAGAACGAAATCTTAATCTAGTTTATCAAATAATGGAAATTACAGATAATATTATCGTTTGTGTTAATTTATTAGACGAAGCAAAGAAAAAAGGTATAAAAATTGATTTAAAGCTTTTATCTGAAGCTTTAGGTGTTCCTGTTGTTGGTACTACCGCTAGAAAAAGGAAGACTCTAAATAAACTTTTAGAAACAATTTATGATGTTTGCAATAAAAAAATAATACCTCATCCAAAAAAAGTTACATACATTCCAATATTCGAAGAAAATATTTCATCTTTATCTCAAGAAATAAAAATAACATTTAATCTTTCAGATAATTTAAGTAGATGGATATCTTTAAAATTAATAGATGATGAAACATCTATTATTAAATCTATTGAAACTCACCTTAATATTAATATACAAAATAATATTGATATACAAAATAAAGTAAAGCAAATTAAAAATGAATTATTAAAACATAATATAAATAACAATAATTTCAAAGATAATATTGTTTCTACTATTATGGACAAAGCAGAAAAAATATGCAATAAAGTATGCTTTACAGAAAATAGAAATTATAGAAATTTTGATAGAAAAATTGATAAAATTCTAACCTCTAAAAAATTTGGTATTCCTATTATGATATTATTCTTAGGTGTAATATTTTGGATTACTATTATTGGAGCAAATTACCCCTCTTCAATGCTCTCTAATATGTTCTCATGGATACAAGATAAATTATTAATTGGTGCTGAAAATATACATATGCCGGAATGGTTATCTAGTATTTTAATACTTGGAATATATCAAACTTTAACTTGGGTAATTGCTGTTATGCTTCCACCTATGGCAATATTTTTTCCCTTATTTACTATATTAGAAGATTTAGGCTATCTTCCAAGAATTGCATTTAACTTAGATGGAATATTTAAAAAAGCATGTACTAATGGTAAACAAATGATAACAATGTGCATGGGATTTGGATGTAATGCTGCTGGTGTAGTAGGATGTAGAATTATAGATTCCCCTAGAGAAAAATTAATTGCAATTCTTACAAATACATTTGTACCATGTAATGGTAGATTTCCATTCTTGATTACAATTGCAACAATTTTCATTGCAGGAAGCTTCTCTGGTATAACATCTTCAATTATATCTACATTGGTTGTTTTATTTGTCATTTTACTTGGAATTATTATGACACTTTTAATTTCAAAGTTATTATCTAAAACAATACTTAAAGGTATACCATCTTCATTTATATTAGAGCTACCACCATATAGAAAACCTCAAATTGGCAAAGTAATTGTAAGGTCTATATTTGATAGAACATTATTTGTGCTTGGAAGAGCAATAGCCGTAGCAGCACCAGCTGGCTTAATTATCTGGTTATTTGCAAATGTCGGAATTAATGGTTGTTCTTTACTTTCTATTATTGCAAACTTCTTTGATCCATTTGCAAAACTTTTAGGACTTGATGGATATATTTTAACTGCATTTATACTAGGATTTCCTGCAAATGAAATTGTGCTTCCATTAATTTTAATGAGTTATTTAGGAGGAGGTACTCTTAGTAATATAGAAGATAGCTATAGTATTGGTAATATTTTAATTCAAAATGGTTGGACTATTTTAACAGCAATAAATGTTATGATATTTTCTATATTACATTTTCCTTGTAGCACTACTTTACTTACTATTAAAAAGGAAACTAATAGTTGGAAATGGGCAGCACTAGGATTTATATTACCTACAGCATGTGGCATATTACTTTGTATGATTACTAACTTAATTTATCATATAATTATATAAATATATAACACATATAAAAACGCGACAAATATCGCGTTTTTTACTATCCTAATAATTTCTTATCTTTTACTTGTTGTATTTATTAATTACCTCTAGTTTGATTTCCTCTATATTCTTCATTTTCTTCTTCAATAATATTTTCAGCAATATCTTGATTACTTAAGCCTTCATTATCTAATTTTGCTTTTTTAAACTTTTCTTGTGCTTTTTCTAAAGCTCCTTCTCCTCTATATCCACATTCATTTGCAAACTCTCTCCAAGTCATATTAGTATTTGGAATATAATCATCTTCATTTATATGAACATGTGAGTCATTATTTTTATCATGGTCAATTAATGTTACATCCTTTTTGTAATCATCTTTATGATTTTCTTCTTTTTCTAATGTTTCAGTTGCTTCTTTTGTACCTTCACCTCTTGCCTTTAGGTACTGCCTTGTATCATCATCAATTATAATATCTCTACTTGTCTTTAATTCTGTATCAACATACTCACCTTTTTCATCCGACCATTGTGAATATTTTATTTCTCTTCCTGATATTTCATCATGTCCTACTTTAATAAATTCTTTTCCATTTCCATTTACAATTTTATAACTTGAGGTATTTATTTCTCTATCAACAGAGCCATCATTATTTATTGTTAAATCATCATTTATTGAATTTATACCAGACCTCGTATCTTGCTTTAAAATATCTTCTCCAATAGGTACCACCTCTCCATTTTCTCTTATTATTACAAAAGAATCTACCATATTACTTTTTGTATCAGTGTATTTATTTAATGAACTTGTACTTACTCTTGCAAGTTTTACTCCATCTGTAAGCTTTTGACCATTTTGCATAGTCATATTTTCTATTCCTAATTTTTTTGCTAAAGTTGTACCCTTTATATTTTCATTTAAATTAGTTGTTTCTTTTATACCTAAAGAAGATGAATCTGTGATTTTACTTTTATCATCTTTTTCTATTTTTTGATTTAAATCCATTTCATTTATTTCTTTAATCTCTTCTGAATGTACTTTTAAAATCTTTGAAATTTCTTTAATTTCATCAAAAGTTTTTTCATCCTCACCTATACTTTGCTCATATCCTTTAAGATTTTCTTTACTAGCCTCTTTTTCAATTTCTTCTGTATTTAATTCATTTATACTATCTTTAATTTGATCTGCAAATTCTTCTTTTAAATCTTTTGATATAAGTAAAAATTTTTCTTTCATTACTTTAGGATTATATACTCCTATTTTTTGTCCATCATAATAATATGAATAAATATCATCTTCTTTTATAATATTAACTTCTATTAACTCTCCAGTATTTATTATTAATTTCATAAATACCTCCCTTATATAATTTTAGCTATTAAATCATAATCATTTACATCTAAAATCTTACATTTTTTTATATTATTTATAATATCCTTTTGTTCATATTTACCATCATTTATAACATATACTATTCCATCTTCATCTGGAACATCTTGCATAGTTCTACCTATAAAATATTTTTTGTCAAATGATATATTTTCAATCATAATATCAAAAGTTTTACCTATTTTTTTAGATAAATTTTCATTTGATATCTCTTGTTGTTTTTTCATAATCTTATTATATCTTGCTTTTTTAGTTAAATGGTGTATTTGATTTGGAAGTTTTTCGGCTGGTGTATTCTCCTCTTTAGAATATGTAAAAACTCCTAATCTATCAAATTTTGTTTTGCATACAAAATCATATAGTTCATTGAAATTTTCTTTTGTCTCTCCTGGAAATCCCACTATTAAACTTGTTCTTAATACTACATCTGGTATTTCTTTTTTTATTTTATGAATTAAATCATTTATATTTTCATTTGAAGTTTTTCTATTCATCCTTTTTAATATATCATTTGAAATATGTTGAATTGGTATATCAAAATATTTACAAATCTTTTTATTTGTTTTTACAACCTCAATTAATCTATCTGTTATTCCTTCTGGATACGAATATAAAAATCTAATCCACTTAATTCCTTTTATTTTACTTAAATCTTCTAACAATTCTGAAAGCATTGGTTTTTGGTATATATCTAATCCATATTTAGTAGTATCTTGTGCAATTACTATTATCTCCTTTATACCCTTTTTAGAAAGCATTTTAGCTTCTTCTAAAATATCTTCCATTGGTCTACTTACAAATGGACCTCTAATATATGGTATAGCACAATATGTACACTTATTACTACATCCTTCCCCTATTTTTAAATATGCATAATTATCTCCTGTAGTTATAACTCTATCTAAAAATTCTTCTTTTCTTGGTAGTGGTAATTTTTTAATTTTAGAAATCTTAGTTTCTATATACCTTTCACCTTTGTCTATTGTATTAATCTTGATTAAATTATCTATTTTTTTCCACAATTTATCATAATCGTTTAAAGGAATAAATAAATCTACCTCAGGAAGTGATTTTACTAAATCATTATAATATCTTTGAACTAAGCATCCCATAACTATTAAATATTTACATCTTTTTTCTTTATATTCTACCATTTCTAAAATTGTATTAATAGCTTCTTCTTTTGCTTTATCTATAAAACCACAAGTATTTATTACTATAATATCTGCTTCTTTTGGATTATTTGTAATTTTATATCCATTATTTTTAAAATGACCAATTGTAATTTCAGTATCTATTAAATTTTTGCTACATCCTAATGATACAAATCCTACTTTCATAAATTTCTCCTTGTTAATCTTCATGACTACAAATATGTTTTCTAGTAAGTTCCATTAAATCTAATTTAGTAAATCCTTCAACTTGAGTTTTAGCTCTATCTTTTTTAAGTTCTTCTTTTAAAATATTTATTATGCTTTCTTTATTTTTATCTTCTTTCATATCTATATAGTCAATAATTATTATTCCGCCAATATCTCTTAATCTTAATTGTTTTGCAATTTCTATTGTTGCTTCCTCATTTACTTTATATATGGTTTCTTCTAAATCCTTTTTTCCCGTATATTTACCTGTATTAATGTCAATAGCAGTTAAAGCTTCTGTTTTATCTATTGTTATAAATCCTCCACAATTAAGCCATATTTTTCTATTTTTTAATCTATCTATCTGATTTTGAAGTTCATACATATCAAGCAAATTTTCATTTTCTCGAAAATTTACTTTTAAATTTTCTATAAACTTTTTATTTTTTTGTAATACTAATATCTGCTCATATTCTTCTTTATCATTTGTAGTTATAGAATCTAGATTTTTATTCGCTAAGTCAATAATCATCTTATTAATTATAGTCTCGCTTTTACATATTAATTTAGGACTTTGTGTATTTTTTTCATATTGCTTTAATATATTTTCCCACTTTGAATATATATCTTTAATATCACATATTAATTCTTCTTTACTTTTAAAAGCAGCAGATGTTCTTATTATTGCTCCATTTCCCTTTGGTATATTACTTTTAAAAATTTCAAGTAATCTATTTTTTTCTTTTTCATCTTCGATTTTTTGAGATATTGTAATAATATCTGTATTTGGCATAAAAACCATATATAAACTTGGAAGACTTATATGTGTTGATACCCTAGCTCCTTTTTTATCATTACTATCTTTTTTTACTTGGACTAATAAATTATCATTTGTTCTTATAACATTTTTAATTTTTACATTTTCTAACTTTTCTTCTTTTTTTTCATCTACTTTTGGAAGAATATCTTTTAAGTGTATAAAACTATTTTTTTCTGTTCCAATATCTATAAAAGCTGATTGCATTCCTGATAAAATATCTTTAACTTTACCAACATAAATGTTTCCTTCATTCCTATTAGAATCTTTTGTTTCTTCATATTTTTCAACAAGCCTTCCATTTTCTACTAAAGCAATTGTTTTTATGTTTTTTTGTTTATCAATTATTATTTCTAGCATTTATAATCCTTCCTTAATTAATTTTGTTCATAGCACTATCTATACCATTTTTTAATATTTCTACAACAGCATCTTTTGCAATATCTGTTGCTTTATCTAAAGTTTCTTTTTCATCTTCTGGAATATGACCAAGAACATAATTTACTAAATCTCCTTTATAATTAGGATTTCCTATTCCAATTCTTATTCTTGGAAAATCGTTTGAGCCTAATCTTTCTACTACTGATTTCATTCCGTTATGTGTTCCAGGTCCGCCCATTTTTCTTATTTTTACAATACCTGCTTTTAAATCTATATCATCATAAATTACAATTATATCTTTTAAATCTATTTTATAAAAATTTACAAACTCTATTATACTATCTCCACTTAAGTTCATAAATGTTTGTGGTTTTAGTAAAATTATTTTTTCATTTTCTATAATTCCTGTCCCATAAAGTCCATTAAATTTTGTTTTCTTTACTTCAATTTGATACTTTTTTGCTATCTTATTTACCACATTAAATCCCATATTATGTCTTGTGTTACTATAGTCTTGCTCTGGATTACCAAGTCCTACTATTAAATACATTTTAATTCCTCTTTCTTTATGTATTTTAATTTACCTATATATTTTACCTCATTTTTTTAATTTTTTCAATATAAAAACAAAAAGCACCCTATGTTTAGGGTGTTTTTTTATTTATTATTCTGCTGATTCCTCTGTTTCTGGAGCTTCATAAGCTTCTAATATAGCTGTTTGAATTTTCTCTCTAGTTTCAGCATTAATTGGATGAGCTATATCCTTAAATTCTCCGTTTGGAGTTTTTCTGCTTGGCATAGCAATAAATAATCCATTTTGGCTTTCGATAACTTTGATATCGTGAATTACGAATTCAT
>CAZSMG010000053.1:0-9542 GCA_964608075.1 uncultured Clostridium sp.
ACATCAAAGTGTCTCATTCCTAAAACTCTGTTAGATGCTTATCTTACTACAGCAAAAGCTTCTGGTAGTAAATAATTTAAAGTTTCTCCATTTTGTAATCTATTTTTAAATTCATCAGTTTTATTTCTTAGCTTTTTATCAGATAATTTAGAAATTTCATCTTCTAATGAATTTATCTTACTTACTATTGGCATGATCCTTTTTACTTCTTTTTCACTATATGATTTAAATATTTTGTTTAATACACTCATTTGTATATAAACCTCCTAAGTTTAAATTTCCTAAGTTACTATATCATTATTTTTCTTATTAATCAAGGAATTTTTGAAAAAAATATGAATATAATGTAACAATTATATTCATTAGTCAGAAAGAAGGATTTATATGTTTATATATAATATAAAAATAAATGGTAGCAAACTATTTAAAATAATATTTACATTTATAACTATTTTTATTATTTTATTATTTATTATGGGAGCATATTTAGTTTTTAGTAGAGCTAACAATAATTTTAAAGTAATAGATAAAAACAAAACCAATATTATTGAAATAAATTCTAATAATTATGCAAATGTTTTGAAAACTGTAAATGATAATTTAGACCAATATATTGGAAAAGAAATAAAATGTGTTGGATATATATATAGGCTCATGGATTTTAATGATAATCAATTTGTTTTAGCTAGAAATATGATAATTTCTTCTGATTATCAATCAGTTGTTGTTGGTTTTCTTTGTGAATCTGATAATGCAAAAAGTTACAAAGAAAACTCTTGGATAGAAATTACAGGAGAAATTACTAAAGGAAGCTATCATGGTGATATACCAATTATAAAAGTAAAAGAAATTAAAGAATCTTCAAAACCTAATGAAGATCATGTATATCCTCCAGATGACTCATTTATTCCAACAAGTAGTATATTATAATATAAGAGAGAAGTAAAAATTTATATACTTCTCTCTTTTGATATTAGCATTTTTATTGGGATTGTAATAGTTTTAAAACAAATTCAAGTTGTTCCATTGTAAAAATAGTAATAATATCAACATCTAAACTTTCTCTTTTTTCAAATTTCTCAAAATTAGAAATAAATTGTTTCTTGTTGAGAGCAGATGCAACAATATTCGTAGAAAATCCATTTTTTCTACATTTATGTATCTCTTCGACAACATCTTCTGGAAATATATATTCCATTTTCAAATTCAGATTAGTAAATGTACAAAAAGATTTAATCTCATCAACAACTCTATAATACTCTTCCTCAGCGCCTATTGGTACTGAAGGATTGTTAGAAGAACCACCATCATACTCAAATAATGGTAATAATTCTATATTGGTATCATCTTGTTTGAATTTTTGATATATGACGTCTGCTATCTCAAATGGTATTTTACAACCATCATTATCGACAATTGTTATCATGGTTCTGCTGCGATAATTACTATACAAAGCTTCATAACTTAACATGAATTTGTAACCATTTATAACTTTATAGAACTCATGATTAGTTAGATACCATGATGGCCGTCTGTATTTTTTTTCTATCCGCTCCCCTCTGTCTAAAAATGCTTTTGCAATATCAAATTGTAGTGCTTGCATATAATTCCTCCTTTTGTTTTTATTAATAATTTATACACTACATACATTCATTTCAGTCTAATAATTTTTAGACTTACTACATAACTAGAATGTAAAAAAAATTATATCATAAATTCATTTTGTTGTAAATACTTTATGTTTATTAGTTGCTTTATCTTCTATCAAAAATACTTTTTACTAGCCCATTATCAATAAAGGTTGCAAATATATTTTTAAATATAATTAAAACTATAGGTCCAATAATCATACCTATAACACCTAAAAATTTAAAACCAGTATACATTGCAATTAAGGTAAATATTGGATGTATACCTATTTGTTTACTTACTATTCTAGGTTCTACTATTTGCCTTACAACTGACATTATTATCCAAAGAATTATTATTCCTAACCCCAAGTTAAAATCACCATTTAAAGCAGATATAATTCCCCATGGCACCATTACAGTACCAGAACCTAAAATTGGAAGTGCATCGACAAATCCAATTCCAATTGCTATTAAAAGAGGATATTCAACTTTAAAATTCATAAACTTTAATACATATAATCCTATTAATGATATAATAAATGAAATCAGTACTAATATAAATTCGGCTTTTAAAAAACTTCCTAAACTCTTTGTTATTTCTCGTAAATGTATACCTATTTTTTTTACCCACTTTTCAGGTAAGTGATGTTCCATTTGATCTAATATATATATTTTATCAGTACAAATAAAATATAATGATAAAATTGTAATTACAAAATATATAGCAATTGTGGGTATTGAAGTTATAAAATTAATTAAATTATTTAAAAAGTTTTTAATCCAATTAGAAATTGTAATTAAAAAATCAGATGTAGAATTTTGTATTAGATTTCTTACATCGTCTGACATATTTATTTTATTAAAGTCAAATGAATTTACAATATTTTGAAACTCTATATATACTTTATCAAAATAATTATTTATTCCTTGCATAAGATTTGTTGCTTCTGAAATTAATGTAGTTATACCCCATAACAAACTACCTATTATTATTGCAAATACAATAGTAAATATTATGATTGAACTTGTCTTTCTTGATAATTTTGTTTTTTTCATAATAAATTTAATTGCTGGTTCTATAATTAATGAAATAACAAAAGCAATTAAAAAAGGCATATAAAATATGGATAGTTTAAATACTAAAAATAAGCTAAGTAATATTAATAATAAATATATAACTCTAATAAACACCTTTGTCCAATAAGACATATCAATTATCATAATTGCCTCCCATTATATTATATGTATTTATTTTTATAAATAAAACATAAGTCCAATAAACTTATATATTGGACTTAAAATTTTATTCACAATTTTTTACTTCGCCTTTACAATGACATATATTTTCAATTGTTGTACAAACATTTTCTTTTCCTAATTCACTATCAAAATGTGCTAAATCACCTATTGTTAAAATTCCGACTATTTTGTCATTTTCAACTACTGGTATTCTTCTTATTTGATATTGTCCCATTTTGTTTTCAGCAGTAGTCATTTCATCATTTGAATCGCAAGTGCAAACATCACATGTCATTATTTCACTTACTGGTGTCTGTTTTACATCTTTATTGCAAGCTATACTTCTTAAAATTATATCTCTATCTGTTACAACACCAACAACTGAATTTTTATCATTACATACAGGTATACATCCAATATGATTTTGACACATTAATTTTGCAACTTCTTCAACTTTACAATCTGGTTTAACACAGCAAACTTCATCACACATACATTCTTTAACTTTCATAACTTTACCACCTTTTTAAAATTTTCTTAATTATTATTTTGTTCATTTTTCAAAATTATATTCACTTTAAACTTTTCATTTTAAAATTACAATTTTTGACAAAAAAAGAAATACCAGTTTTACCTGATATTTCCCTTTGATAATTTAAATTTATAAAATTATCTTTTTTTGCAAATTTTGTCTTAGTTTAGGTGTTTATTTAATTATTGAGATCTTAAAGTTACACATAACCTGTTTCCATCAAAAGTTGCTTTGAAATAATCTCCAAATTCTTCATTCATCAAATCACATGTTTTTTTCCATACTTCTTGATTGTAGTAAAGCTGTCGCTTTCTAATCTTTTCCCCTACTTCTTTTAGGTTAGGATAGCGTTCTGATATATATTCAGTGTCTACTATCTCGCTTGGATTAGACTTAAAACGAAGATAACACTCTATATGTTTATCATCCTGCATAACCAGTCTAATTTCACATATAGTACTATTAGTATAAGGTAAACTCCAAAGCGACTCTTTTAGGTCCTCATTTGAAGCTTTAACTATACTTAGAATATCTGAATATAACATTAATGAGTTTCTATCAACATCATTTTCTGTAATATTCTTCCGTTCTTCAAAAACAGATTTTGTTTCTTTTTTTAATGCTTTAAAAGCCATAGAAGTCTCCTTTCTTTTTGAATAATACACCCTACACTAAGACATAAATTTGCTACTTTTTGACACTTTTTTATAAAAAGTAATATTATTATACTATATTTTACGTAAATTAGCAAATGTATTATACTATTCCCCTAATATTCATACATATAAAAATCATTTTGTATATCTCTTGGCATAATTGGAGGTCTAGGTCCTATTCCTCCTGGAAAACCTGGTCTTAAAGGCGGTCTAAATGGTGGTCTTTGATTTCCTCCACCCAGCAATTCTCTAATTAAAAGAATTCTAATTAAATCATTAAGTAAGAAGTTTCTTCTTATTTGTCTTGATTCTTGACTTCTATTTTCTACTTTTACTTCAGGTTTTTTGTACATATTTGGATTTGTATTTGAATTTTGTGTTTCTGAACTTCTTACATTATTATTTAAATTAATATTTATATTTACTTCTTCATTTTCTTCAATTGCCATATATATTTCATTTGTTAGAGAATCTATTAATTCTTTTGTTACTGGTCTTGTATTGCTTATACATGCTTTACAAACCATAGGATATACAATTTTGTATATTTCTGGATAACAATCTTCTAATTCCTTATTATTATTTGTTTCGTATTGATACATTTCATTTTGATTATATGTATTACAATTGTATTGTTGCATTGGATACCCTAAAATGCTTCTTATATATTCATCATATGACTCATTATTCATAAAATTAACCTCCTTGAAAATATATAATATATTATTCAAGAAGGTTTAAATTTGTTACAAATTATTAACTAAATTTTTAAACTTACTTCCTCTGTCTGCAAAATTTTTAAACATATCAAAACTTGCACTCGCAGGAGAAAATAAGACTATTTGACCTGGTTTTGCAATGCCTTTAGCAAGTTCAACTACTTGCTCTAATGTATCACATTGATATATATCTAAATTTTTATTTTGCATATCTAATTCTTTTTTTACTGCTTTAAATATTTTATCAGATGTTTGCCCTATTAATATAAGTGCTTTTACTTTATTTATTATAGGTTTAGCAAGTGGTGTATAATCTAAATTTTTATCATACCCTCCTGCAATTAGTATAATTTCCTCATCAAATGCATTTAATCCAGATAAAGTTCTTGTTGGAGATGAACTTGCAGAATCATTGTACCATTTTACTTCATTTATTTTTCTTACTAATTCTATTCTATGTTCTACTCCTTTAAATTCTTTAATTGTTTTTATTGCTTCATCAATTGGAACAAGAGTTTTTGTTGCTGCAATAGCAGCACATATATTTTCAAAATTATGTTGTCCTCTAATAATTAAATCACTAGTATTTAAAATATGTTTTCTTATTTTTTCATCACATTCTTTAATAACATTTTCATCTACTATATATCCATTTTCTAGTTTTTCTTTTCCACTATAGAATATTACATTACCTTTTGCTTCTCTTGCACATCTTCTTGTTATTTCATTGTCATGGTTTAATACTAAAATTCCATCTTCGTTTTGATACTTAAATATATTTTTCTTAGCATCAATGTATTCTTGATAATCTTTATGTATATTTAAATGATTTGGTGTTACATTTGTCATAACTGCAATTTGAGGACTTACTTGCATTCCCATTAATTGGAAGCTACTTAATTCTAGCACAACAATATCTTCTGGCATAATTTCATTAAGCTTAGTAAATAGAGGTATTCCTATATTTCCTCCTAGATAGCAATTATATCCTGCATTTTTAATAATTTCAGATATTAATGTTGTAGTAGTAGTTTTACCATCGCTTCCAGTTACACCTATAATTTTACAAGGGCACATTTCCATAAGTAGCTCTATTTCTGTAGTTATAAGTGCACCTCTATTTTCTTCTTCGACTAATTCTTCTTTGGTTGGAAGACAGCTAGGTGATCTAAATATTAAATCAAACCCTTTTAATTCTGATAAAGAGTTTTGACCAAAAGAAAATTCCATTGAGTATTTTGTTATTTTATCCATTACTTCAACTGGGATACTATCTATTTCTTTTTCATCAAAAACTTTAACTTTAGCATTATTTGCATATAAATAATCTAATAATGGTAAGTTACTAACGCCTAGACCAATAATTGCAACTTTTCTTCCAAGTAAATACTTATTAAATTCTTCTAATTTTTCATTTACGTATTCCATATTTCTAACCTCGCTTTTAAACGTTTGCTTCAATTTTTATATAATCTAATAGTTTTTCACAAGATTCTTTTGCACTTTTACAATTAGTTACATCTATTTTAATTGTATTTTTATAAATTTTATAATATCCTGTTTTTTCTTGAATTTCATCTCTTTGTTTTATTGTATTTTCTATTTCTTCTTTTTTAATTTTTCCATTATATTGTATGAATTTTCTGCTAATTCGTTCCTCTAAAGATGCTACGATAAAAAAATGATATGAAGTTTTAGGATACATTTTCATTATATCTCTTGATGATAAAATCACATTATAATTTTTTCTATAATAATCTATTAATCTTTCGCCAAATTTATATAATTCTTTATTGTTCGCTATACTTGAGAGTTTAGATACAGCTTTTGAAGAAGTTTCTGATTGTAAATCTTCTTCATTTATTTTTTTACCATTCATATAAATAACTGTTTGTCTATCTTCTAATTTTATTTCAATTCCTAATTTATTCATTATTTCATTTACATCTACACCGAACTAGTTTTTCTATATTAATACCTTTTTTTATAATTCCATATACTATTGCTCTATAAATATTACCACCATGTAAAATTATAGAATTTGGTATATAATGTAATAATTCTCTAGAAATAGAAGTTTTTCCAGCACCTACTAAACCTTCGATTCCAATTACTAAATTTTTATTTTCCATTTTATTTTCCTTTGATTTTTGTATTTTCAAGCATTATTATACTATATTTAAAATCAAAAAACAATTATATTGAATATTTTAATATTTTTTGGAAAAAATATTAATGTATAAAACCAAAAAATGGAGGTGCATACTATGTCAGAGAAAAATAAAAATAATAATAAAAAAGATAACAAAAACAATCAAAAAAATAACGAAAATCAAAACAATAATAAATAATTTAATATAATTATTTATCACAAAAAATGAACTCTGTTTATCAGAGTTCATTTTTTTATCTTTCTTTATCATAATCTTGCTTTCTATCTTTTTTTATTTCTTCTTCATTTTGCTTAGTTCTATTTAAAATAAATGAAATATGTGATTTAAATTCTTCATAAGTTACATCTGGAAAAGTATTTTTATATTCTTCAATAAAGCTATTTATAATATCATCTCTTAATTTATCTTTGTCATTACCTCTAGATGCTTCTATTTCTTTTAATATGTCATATAAACGATTTTCTATAAGTATTGCCATATAATGTTTTTCTTGATTTGTCATTTTTATCGCTTCCTTTTTAATTAATAAAATACTTTTCCTAACATAAATCCAAATCCTACTGCAACAACTATAAGAATTATACTTAAAATTATTACTGATAAAGAACTATTATTATTTTTTTTATTATCCTTTTTCATCTTTTGTTCCTCCTAAAATTTAATTATACTATACATTTAAATTTCATTATTGTCAATAATCTAATTACTTAATACTCGTATTTTGTTATCTAATTTATTTGCAATTTTAGCACATGCAATTAACTCTTTTGAAATTGAAGCTTCAGGCTCTTTTTCTGGTTTATATTTTATTTTATGTTCTGCGTTTGCCCAACAATCCATAATTAAAGTTCTTATTTGTATTTCTACTTTTACATATAAAAGCTTTTCTAAGAGATTTACAGGTACTCCAACTATTAAATGATAACTAGAATATCCACTCTTTTTAGGATTATTTATATAATCTTTTTCTTTTAAAATTTTTATTCCAGGTATATTTCGTATTAATTTTCTTATAACAAATATATCATTTTTAACTCCACATATTATTCTAATTCCTGCTATATCATTAATATTTTTTATTAAATTTTCATATGTAAGTTCATATTCTTTTGATTTCATTTTATTGGCAATACTATCAGGAGTTTTTATTCTATTTTTTACATGATCAATTAAATCATAATTATATAAATACTTAAATTCTTCCTTTATTATATTTATTCTAGTATCTAACTCTTTTATAGCTGCAGAATAAAGAAATATCAACTTATTAAACTTAGAATCATTAAAATTTATTTTTTCTTTTTGATTTATTAGAGATTCAAATTTTATTATATTTTTATTATCTTCCATATACTTACCTCTTTATATATAAATTTATTTTTCTATTTTATATATGAATTGTTATAAAAATATATTTATTATATGTTTTTATTGTGAAAAAAATAAAGCATATAATAAAAGTATTTAACCTTTTTATTATATGCTAATTATTTTTAAAAAATTACTTTTATAAGTATTTTTTCAAAAATTTACCTGTATAACTTCTTTCATTTTTACAAATCTGTTCTGGAGTTCCACAAGCTACTAATTCTCCTCCATTTTCTCCACCTTCTGGTCCTAAATCTATAATGTAATCTGCTGTTTTTATCAAATCTAAATTATGTTCTATAACTATTATTGTATTTCCAGTATTTACTAATCGCTGAAGAATATCTATTAATTTATGGACATCTGCAATATGAAGACCTGTTGTAGGTTCATCTAATATGTATAATGTTTTTCCAGTTGCCCTTTTTGATAATTCTGTAGCAAGTTTTACTCTTTGAGCTTCTCCTCCTGATAAAGTTGTAGATGGTTGTCCAAGTTTAATATATCCAAGACCTACGTCATATAATGTTTGTACTTTTTGTTTTATTTTAGGTATTTTATCAAAAAATTCTAATGCTTCTTCTACTGTCATATCAAGTACATCTGCAATTGTTTTACCTTTATACTTAACTTCTAATGTTTCATGATTATATCTTTTACCTTTACATACTTCACAAGGGACATATATATCTGGTAAGAAGTGCATTTCTATTTTATGAACTCCATCACCATTACATGATTCACATCTTCCTCCTGCAACATTAAAACTAAATCTTCCTTTAGTATATCCTCTGAGTTTTGCTTCATTTGTCTCTGCAAATATATCTCTTATTAAATCAAATACTCCTGTATATGTTGCTGGATTAGAACGAGGAGTTCTTCCTATTGGAGATTGATCAATATTTATAATTTTATCAATATTTTCTATTCCTTTTACTTCTGTACATTTTCCTGGTTTTTCATTTGAACCATTTAATTCTTTTGCAATCGTTTTATATAATATTTCATTTACTAATGTACTCTTCCCAGATCCAGAAACACCAGTTACACAATTAAATACACCTAAAGGAAATTTTACAGATATATTTTTTAAGTTGTTTTCTACTGCTTTACATACTTCAATATTTTTACCTTTAATAATTTTTCTTCTTATCTTTGGTGTTTCAATTTTCTTTCTTCCACTTAAATAATCACCTGTTACAGAATTTTTAGCAAGCTTTATT
>CAZSMG010000054.1:0-9437 GCA_964608075.1 uncultured Clostridium sp.
GAATCGAACCGCCGACCTACAGGTTACGAATCTGTTGCTCTACCAACTGAGCTATAATGGCATATTTTATTTACCTTCTAATTAATTCTACCATAGAATAATCTATTTTTCTATTATTTTTAATAATTTTACTATAAGAAATAGTATATAGAAAAAGGACAGCAAAAACTATCCTTAAATTAATATATGGCAAACTATTTTACTGCAACGATTAATTCATTGCTTTCTACTATATAATCTTGATTATTATAATTATATTTTTGCCCAGTTAAATATACCCTATACCCTATATTAGTTAATCTTATTGTAATTAAACTTATAGTTGAATTCAATTCATCTTCTGATAAGTTTAGCTTTACTTTTAGTTCATAAAAACTTACTACTATTTTTTCATCATTTTGTTCTATTTTATTATCAATTAATTGTGTTATTTCATCCAAAGTCATATCAATATCTCCTTAGAAATTATTTTTAAAAATGTTTTCCTTTTGGTTTTCTTTTCTTGTTTGGTTCTTCTTCATATTCTTCATAAGTATCTTCTTGTATATTATTTTCTTCTTCATTATCTAAATTTATATTTTCTTCTTGTTCTATATTTTTATTATCAAAACTTACCCCATCATTTAATTTATTAAATTTTTCTTTTATATTTATATACTCTTCTTCCTCATCATAGTATTCATCGTCTTCTTTTGTAAAATATCTTAATATAAACATTATTATAATTACAGCTGTTACAAATACTATTATTCCAATTATAATCCATTTTTTAATTTGTAGTTCTTTGTTTACTCTTTGAATTTCTTCATTTAATAAATCTTGATTTATAACTACATTTTCTTCTACAACTTCTTGGGTTTTTGTATCCTCTTTGATTGCATTTATTGTATATATTGCTTTTTCTTTAGATTTTTCTTTTGTTATTGTAATGGTTATTTTGTTTTCTCCAACATTTAAGTTTTCATTTCCTTGTATATCAATTGTTACATTTTTATCACTTGAAATTGCTTCAATTTCTAACTTTTCTACATCATCTTTGATATTTAAGCTATACTCATATATATCTTTAGAAAATTCAGGTGTTAAAACGTATCCTTCTATATTTAGTGTATCTAATGTTAACTTTGTATCTTCTTGTGGCTCTGGTTTATTTTCTTCAGGCTTTTCTTCTTCTGGTTTTGTTTTTGTAAGTAAAGAACTACTTACATAAGCTGTTTTGCCATTATATGTAACTTTACTCCATCCATTATTTGATATACCTATTCTTGTAAGACTATCTCCTACTTTTAGTGATCCTACAATAGATGAACTTGTACTATATGAACTTCTCACATTTGCTTTTGATTTAGCATATATAGTCTCATTTACTGCTGTAAATGTTGGTTCTTGGGTTGGTGCAGTTGGATTATTATTACTATTATTGTTATTATTATTATTGCTATTATTAGAATTTACATCTTTTACAGTTATTGTAACACTTTTACTTCCTGTTACTGCTGATTCTCCTGATACATTTGCAACATCATATGCTTTTACTGTAATAGTTGCTTTTCCAGATTTTTTAGCTGTTAATGTAATTGATTTGCTTGATGACTCAATCCATTCAGACGAACTACTAACAGACACTATACTACTATCAGATGAACTAATTGTAAATTTTCCTCCACAATCAGTTGCTTTTATTGTAAGTGTTGTCGTCTTTCCAACATTTAAAGTATTACTTGAAGCTGATACTGAAAATGATGCAGCCTGTACAACTGAAGAATAGAATAATATAAAAATAAATACAATTGATAAACTTAAATATTTATGTAATTTATTCACTACTATTTCCTCCTTATTTTATTTCTATTGTTGTTTTACCCATTATATAATTTTTTATTTTCATATAATCTGTTGCTCTTATATTTCCATCTTTATCAACATCTGCTGCTTCTTTTTGAGAAACTTTAAGCTTACTAGATTCCATAATGTATTTTTTTATTAACATATAGTCAGATGATTTAACTAAACCATCACCATTTAAATCGCCAATCATTGAAATTGTATATGTATCATTTACTCTATATCCTGTTCCTGGTATTTTAGAACTTTCTACTTCTTTTCCATTTGCATCTTTTACAAAAGTATTTTTTCCAATTAAATTTACAATATCAGATACTTTTGTTCCTGGAACTATAGTAACAATACTTGTTGTTTTATCTAGTTTTACTTTTTTATTACTTACTACATTAGTTGAATTATTTGGTTGTTCTGGTGTAATAGGATTAGAATTTCCGTTATTTTGTATAACAATTGGTTCTAAATATAACTTATATTCTTCCCCTTCGTCAGTTTCCCTTGCAACATATCCTATAACTCCATTTGACTTCATAACTTTATCCCAATATGTACCATTTACCTTCTTAGTTGCTTTTTCTAATCTTGTTACTATTTCATCTTTATATAAATATTCATTTGTTGCTGTTCCATTGGCTGATGCTCTTAATTTTATTTTACTATTTACATTCACTTTTACTATATCTGTAGAAACAGATGTTGCAGTTGTTGTAGAAGGTCTTATGCAAGCTACCTCTGGCATATTCTCATATAAAGGTATAATAAATGTATATTCACCATCAATACTATTTACATCTTCATATGTTTTCTTTAATGTTTCTCCCTCTTTTTGTGCTGCTAATATATTTTGCATATACTGATGATAATACAAACTATTATCTGAACTATCTACATCAAACTTTTGGAAATATAATGTATTTTGCCCTCTTGCTATATAGTCCTTAGCTATAAATTCTACTCCACCTTTTATCGATAATGCTAATGTCGTCCATCCTTTTTCTTTAGCCTTTTTTAATCCATTTAATATTACTTTTGACTTTGAACCTCCTGTTGCACCAATATTAAATACATTATAATATCCTTCATATTGATTATCATATCCTTGTCCTTTTGTTAAAACTGAACCTGTTTTACCTTGTTCTTGCAATATTCTTGCAACTATATAATATGGACTTACATTACTTGTTTTGGAAACATCCTTAATTGCATTTATACAATCATCATTATTTAAAAATGTTCCTTTTACCATTTTCTTTATTGTATCTTTATTATATCCATCATATGTTAATTCTTGAAATTGAAATATATCTGACTCATTTAATGAATTTCTAGGATCCATCATATATTTTATAGCAGATTCTGATGCACATACCCAACTTCCACTATCATATTTTCTACTTCCACACACACAGCAAACCCAATCACCTGAATAACTACTACTATTTGCTGGAACTAAATTCCTTGGAGATTTACCATGTCCTATATATTCATTTGCAATTACTGTATTCCAACTTAAATTTGTATATAAAACCTTAAATTTCCAATTTGGATGACTAGTTTGTAATGCTTTTATTAACTTTTTTACACCTGGGTATTTTTTTTCATCTATCTTATCTATTTGAGTACTAATAGTCTGACTTACAGCATATGATTTTGAATTTATTAAATTTAAAAAAATACATGATAAAATTACACATATAATTGACATTGATATAATTTTTCTAAATTTCAATATTTCCACCTCTTTTGTTTCTTTTTGTAATTTATATATTTAATTACTTTTCTTTTAGTATAATTTGTCAATTTTTATCAGAATAAGTATATCATTATCAATTTTTTTAGTCAATAAATCTTTGGCTTATTTTCATTACTTTTTCATTACTATTTAATAACAAAATTATTACAAAAAAAGAAAACAATATTTCAAAATATTATTTTCTTTTATATAAGTATAATATTAAATATGTTAGTTATTTCCGCAACAGCATCCAAAATTTGTAAACAATAGTAAAAATACTATTATAAAGAATAATATTGTACAATCATTTCCACAGCCATTTCCATTAAATAGTCCTCCTAAGATACCATTATTGTTACAACAACAATTTCTATTACCTTCTTCTGGCATTTTATTCCCTCCTTTTTATTTTGTTATGATATAATATGCAAATTACAATTTTTGTGTTACAATGTTTATATTAATTAAATAGATTTAGGAGAATATTAATGATTGAATTATTGTCACCTGTTGGTGATTTTGAATGTTTAAAAGCAGCTGTTCAAAATGGTAGCGATGCTGTATATTTTGGGGCAAATATGTTTAGTGCAAGAGCATTTGCAAATAATTTTGATTTAGAAAATTTAGAAAAAGCTATAGCTTATGCAAAATTACATGGTGTTAAAACAAATCTAACTTTAAATACCTTAATTAAAAACGATGAATTCCATGATGCTATTATACTTGCAAAAAATGCATACGAATATGGAATAGATGCAATTATTGTACAAGATTTAGGTTTAGCTACATTTTTAATAGAAAACTTTCCAGATTTACCAATTCATGCGAGCACGCAAATGACTACCTGTAATCTAGAAGGTGTATTAAAACTAGAAAAACTAGGCTTTAAAAGAGTTGTTTTATCTCGTGAACTTTCTATTGATGAAATTGAATATATTTGTAAAAATTCTAATGTAGAAATAGAAGTATTTACACATGGAGCTTTATGCATATCTTATTCTGGTCAATGTCTTTTCTCTAGTATGGTTGGTGGTAGATCTGGAAATCGTGGTAAATGTGCTCAGCCTTGTAGATTACCATACGAATTATTAGAAAATGATAAAAAAATAGATTCTGGATATTTATTAAGCTCAAGAGATTTATGTGGTTTAGAATATATTCCTCAATTTATTAAATATGGCGTAAAGTGTTTGAAAATTGAAGGAAGAATGAAAAATCCTACATATGTTGCAACTGTAACAAGAATTTATAGAAAATATATTGATTTAGCAAACTCTGATAAACCTTATATTATAAATGAAAAAGATAAAACTGATTTACTACAAGTTTTCAATAGAGGCGGATTTTCTTCAGGGCACCTTTCAAATAAACCAAATAAGAAATTGATTTTCAAAGAAAAACAAAATAATATGGGAATTTATTTAGGAACTATCAAAAAGTTTAATAGCCAAAAAGGATTAATTTCAACTACTCTAGAAGCTCCTATCGAAATTGGTGACTCTATTACTTTAGAAAAAGAAAACTCAAATTATACAATATCTGAGCTTATGGAAAATGGCAAAAATATTAAGTTTGCAAATGCAAATCAAAATATAACTTTTGGAAGAATGAAAGGTAATATAAACATTGGAGATAAAATATATAAAATTGCAAGTAAAGTTTTAACAAAAAGTGCTTTAAATAGTTTTTCTAAAGAATTTAAAAAGATTAGTCTAAGTTGCAATATTAAAATAAAAAAAGATAAACCAATTGAAATTAAAGTAATATGTAATGAGCATAAAATAGATATTTCTTTTACATATGACTATATTCCTCTAATTGCAAAAAATAAACCTTTAGACAAAGAAAAGATTTTAAATCAATTTTCAAAAACTTTAGATACACCTTTTGAATTTAAAAATATAGATATTAATTTAGATAATGCACTATTTTTACCTGTTTCTGTGATTAATGAACTTAGAAGGCTTGCTATAGCAAATATTCAAGAAAAAATATACAATTCTTTTAAAAGACAAAAAGAAATCAAAATGCCCTCTTTACAAGAAAACAAAAATAAAGAAATTAAAAATAAATCTATATCTCTTCTTTTAAATGAACTAAACTTAAGTTTTGATTACTCTAAATTAGAAGGTATAGATGATTTGTATATACCTATTAAATTCTTCTATACTAATAGATATCAAGATATTTTAAATATTCTTACAAAAAAATATAATACATATATTTACCTTCCAAGTGTTGTAAGAAAAAACAATACTGATAATTTAATTAACACATTAAATTCTTCTATAGAAAAATTTAATATAAAAGGATTAGTAATTTCAAGTATATTCTATTTCGAATTATTAGATAAAATAAATTATTCAAATTTAGACTTAGTTGCAAATTATACATTTAATGTTTTTAATAATTTTACTATAGATAAACTTAAAAGTCTAAATATTAAAAAGATTACTATATCACCAGAATTAGATAAAGAATCAATTATAAAAATATGTGATTGTGACATACCATTAGAACTTATTGTATATGGTAATACTCCTCTTATGACTATGAATTATTGTATGTTAGGTACTAGTAATAAATGTTATTCTAATTGCAGTAAGAATTGTAATACTAATAACAAATATTATTTAAAAGATAGACTTGGAATAAACTTTAAAATTCTTCCAGATAATACTCAAGCAATTACTACTATATACAATTCTAAAATAACATCAATAGAACATACAGAATTTAATTTAGATTCTATCAGAATTGATATATTAGATGAAAATATAAAAGAAATAAATAACATTATAAAACAAGTAAAATCAGGTAAGAAATTAGAAGGAAAAGAATATACAAATGGTAATTTAAATAAACAAATTTAAATTATAAATATAGCTACAATTAGAAAAAAGCAAGACACACTTGCTTTTTTCTACATTTTAAACAATTTCAACAATATACTAAAATTAGCTTTTAAAAGGTGTAATTTTAAGTTTATCATTGCCAAAGTATCTTCTGTATTCTCCACATGTTGCATACCCGTTTTCAAAAATGATTGTACGAGAATTGTCCTCATTAATTTCAACATAAAAAGTTTTTTCTGTTTTTGAAAATTTATCCCACTTTGTAATTTTTTCAATTAAATAGGACATTTTTTCAGTGTCAGCTCTGTCAAATGAAATTTCAATCCATGTTTTTTTTGCATGAATAATAAAATTTACATCTTCAAACTTTGCCATAACAACATCTTTACAGAACTTAGGCTTAGCTGAGACCTTAAAGCAATTTTTATTAGCATTCAACTTTGAAGTCAAATACTCAATCACTTCTTCAATAGAAAAAGTCTGCAACTCTACCCATTTTTCCTCCCGTTCAAAACTAATTGACATATTTCTTCCTCCTTACATTTGTTAAGTGAAAATTTATAGTTTTTTAATATATCTATTATACTACATTTTATATAATATTTCAATTGTAATTTTCATTCAAATATAAGCATTTTTATTTTTATATTCTGATTAAGCGTGTACACTAAATTTCCAATCTGTGTAAATAGCTATTTAAAGTCATTTTTCTTTTTAATGGTGGAGATGAGGAGAATCGAACTCCTGTCCAATATACCTTCCAAATAAATTTCTCCGAGTGCAGTTTGTTATTAATTTTCATTTAACTTTAGCAAACAAACACGCTTAAGTTAAATATAGCCTTATAAAATACCTACTACTTCTAAAGCAAAAGTAGCTTCGTTTCCCACGAATTTGGCGTCTTTACTAAATGTGTGGGACATCTAGTTAGACGTTGCTGCAATTAGGCAGCAAATGCTAATTCTTGATTATCAGCGTTTATTTTTATTTTCTCGTTTTTTAAAGTGGCCAACGAGAATCCACTACTCGCTATTTATTCTTCTAGTATAATGTCGAAACCATTACATCCCCATAAACTATTATTTATTATACTACATTTATATTTTTTAAGCAATAGAAATATATTACAACAGCACAGCTTACTTGCTGTGCTGTTAGTTTTAATAATTTTCTGCTTTTATTTCAAAATATGATTGTGGATGACTACATACTGGGCAAACACTTGGAGCTTGTTTTCCAATTACTATATGTCCACAATTTCTGCATTTCCAAATTTTATCTCCATCTTTGCTAAACACTAATCCATCTTGTACATTTCCTAGTAATTTTCTATATCTTTCTTCATGTTCTTTTTCTATTTTTCCTACTTCTTCAAAAAGATAAGCTATATGGTCAAATCCTTCTTCCTTAGCTGTTTTAGCAAATCCAGCATACATATCTGTCCATTCATAATTTTCTCCAGCTGCAGCATCTGCTAAATTTTCTTCAGTAGATGGTATTTCACCATTATTTAATAATTTAAACCACATTTTAGCATGTTCTTTTTCATTTGCAGCTGTTTCCTCAAATATTGCTGCTATTTGCTCATATCCATCTTTTTTTGCTTTGCTTGCATAATAAGTATATTTATTTCTTGCTTGTGATTCTCCTGAAAAAGCCTCCATTAAATTTTTCTCTGTTTGTGAACCTTTAAGTTCCATATTTATACCTCCTATGTTCTAATTTCTTAAAAATTTTACCATTTTCGTTACAATATTTCAAGCATTTTAAAAAATAAAATCATAAAAATTAGATTCTTTTGTTTTTTATTAAATTTCATTATCATTGTAATCTTCACTATCACCATTATCTGTAAAAAGTTCTCTACTTGTAACTCTTTTTTTATCTCTTTGATCTTCAACTATTTTAGATAATAGTTCTTTAACTTCAAAAGGTTTTTTAATATCTTTAATATCAAATTCTGGTGTCGATTTATCACCAGATGAACAATGTATTGTTCCTACTCCAAATATCCTTTGCAAAAGTGAACGATTTAATGTTAAATCTGTTATTCTATATAATTTTATTTCTTCTTGCTTTGTTGTAAGTATTCCTGTATCAATTAATAATTTATCTTCTAATATAGTATACTTTGTAAAAGAAAGTGGCAGACCACATATTGGTCTTTTTCTATCTTTCCATATTATATTTAATTTTTCCATAATTTACTCCTTTTATGCTGTTTCTTTATCATTAGATCTTGGCATTTGTCTTTTTTTCTTAAGGCCAGTTTTTTTAGTTCTATTTTCATTTACAACAACTTCTGGTCCAGCATTTTCTAATACAGTCTTATCAGTAATTATACATTTTTCTATATTTGGATTTGATGGTATCTCAAACATAATATCTGTCATAATTTCTTCTATAATAGAACGTAATCCTCTTGCTCCTGTTTTTCTTTCAATTGCTTTTTCTACTATAGCATTTATAGCATCTTTGTTAAACTCTAGTTCAACATTATCTATTTCAAAAAGCTTCTTATATTGTTTTACTAAAGCATTTTTTGGCTCTACTAATATTTTAGTTAATGCCTCTTTATCTAATTCTTTTAGTGTTGCAATAATTGGAAGTCTACCTATAAATTCTGGAATTAATCCAAATTTTAATAAATCTTGTGGAAGTAATTGTTCGAATACTTCATATCTACCAACTTCCTTTGAACTTTGAATTTGAGTTCCAAAACCTATCGCTTTTTTACCAGTTCTATCTTTTATTATATTTTCTAATCCTTCAAACGCTCCTCCACAAATAAATAAAATATTTTCTGTATTTATTTGTAATAATTCTTGATGTGGATGTTTTCTTCCTCCTTGTGGTGGTACAGATGCTATTGTACCTTCAACAATTTTAAGTAATGCTTGTTGAACTCCTTCTCCACTAACATCTCTTGTTATTGATGGATTTTCAGACTTTCTAGATATTTTATCTAATTCATCTATATAGATTATACCTCTTTCAGCTTTTTG
>CAZSMG010000055.1:0-9405 GCA_964608075.1 uncultured Clostridium sp.
TATCAACAGATGAAGTTTATGGTTCATTAGGAGAAGAAGGATATTTTACAGAAAAATCTCCAATAAAGCCAAGTAGTCCATATTCATCTTCAAAAGCAAGTTCGGATTTAATTGCTTTAGCATATAAAGAAACTTATAAAATGAATATAAATGTTACTAATTGCTCAAATAATTATGGACCATATCAACATAACGAAAAATTAATACCACATATGATTAAATTAGCACTAAACAATGAAAAGTTACCAGTATATGGTACGGGTAAAAATATAAGAGATTGGCTATATGTTGAAGATCATTGTGAAGCAATTGATTTAGTATTTCATAATGGAAAACCAGGTGAAAGATATAACATAGGTGGACACAATGAGAAAAGAAATATAGATATTGTTAAACTTATATTAAAAAGACTTGATAAATCTGAAGATTTAATAGAATATGTAGAAGATAGAAAAGGGCATGACTATAGATATGCAATAGATCCAACTAAAATAAGTAATGAACTTGGATGGACACCTAAAACAAAATTTGAAGATGGAATAGTAAAAACAATAGATTGGTATTTAGCAAATCCAGAGTGGTTAAAATAAAAATTTGTAACTTATACTAATTTATTATAAACATATTTTGCATGGTATATAACTTTAAAACATTGAAGAAGAACATATACCATGCGATTCTATTATATAAAATATTTTAGTATAAAACGAAAGAGAATAAGGAGAAAAAACTATGGACGAAAGAAAAATAGCACAAATACGAAAAAGTAATATGAAATTATATCCAATTTATAAAATGATAGGACTAGATTGGATATTTTATTATGGAATTAGAGTACTATTTTTAACACAAGTAAAAAATATACAACCTGCAGATATAATATTATCAAGTTCATTTTATGCTTTTTGTTATATATTATTTCAAATACCTAATTCTGTAGTTATTGAGAAAATAGGAAAAAGAAATGCTGTTGTTATGGGACAATTATTAAATTTTATTTCTATGTGTATAATATTATTTTGCCCTAATTTTATTTGGCTATTAGTATCACAAGCAATATCTGCAATTGGATTTGGGATAAAAACAATTGCGGAATCAAATCTTTTAAATGCTTCTTTACCGCAAGTTAAAAGGAAAGGAGAGATATTTTCTAAAATTGATAGTAGAGGATACTCAAAATTTTGTTTTATAGGAGCAACATCTATTTTAATTTCAGGATTTTTATATTCTATAAATCCATACATACCAATATGTCTATGTCTTTTAGCAAACTTTACTGCATTTATAATTGCAACAAATTTTATTGACATAGAAAAAGAAGAAACACAAAAAAAGAAGAAAAATTCAAAAGAAGAAATACAAATAATAATTAATGATTTAAAAACTGGATTTAAATTTATATTTACCTCAAAACGTTTACGCACATTGCTAATTATATTAGGAATTTGGTGGGGAATAATAAACACATTTGAGACATGTCAAGAAACTTTATTAAAAGAATTAGAAATACCATCATATTATATTGGATTTATTTTAGCAGGTTTTCAAATGCTAGTTGGAATTTTTGCAACAAAGTCTATAAAATTCAATAAAAAACACAAAAATCGATCTTTAACATACATAGGATTATTATTATCATTAGGTAGCATTATTTTAGGAATAATAACAATATTTAAAATTCCATTTGAAATTCAGTTAATGATTATAACTTCAGTATTTATAGCTAGAGCATATGCTAAAGGAATATATCAAGTATTAAAAAAGAGATATATGAATAACTTTGCAAATAATAAAATATTACCAAAGATATATTCAATAAATGGAATAACGGCTAATTTAGGTAGAATGATAATAGGAATTATTGCTTCATCATTATTAAAGATAACAATATTGCCAAATGCATTATTATATTTAGGGATAATATGTACAATAATTGTAATTTCGTTAGGAATTTATAGTAAGTCAAGATTAGGATTAAAACCACAAGAATATGATAAAAAAGAAATTGAATTTAGTGAAGTCTAAAATAATAAAAATACGGATTTTATCCGTATTTTTATTATTTTAAATTATTTTTACTAACCATAAAGAAAGGCCACCAATTTTCATATCCTTGAAATTTATAAACTTTAGGAAGTTCTAAATAAGTTTTAAAGAAATATTTATTTGATATTTTTTTAGTTCTATCTGTATTGTGTCTTTCTAAAGAAGCATCAAATATATATTCTGTACCATTAATATTTACAATAGTCCAAGTATGTGCTGTATAACCACTACCAGATTTTGTTTCACCTGTAGCACAATAAGCATCTAATCCCATTACTCTACACATTCCAGCAAATGTACCAGCAAAATTTTTACAATGATATCCATCTTTATGATACAAATGTTTAACTAAATATTTATACATAGCATTAACTTTATCATATGTAGACATTTTAGAATTTGTATTTTTCTTTATAAGTTTTTCATAATCTTTATAATAACTCTTAAAACTTGAATTTTTAAAATCTTTATCAGGAGATAGTTTTATTTTATTCATTTGTTGCTTTCTAGTTCCAGTTACAGCAAATTTTACATCTGAATATTGTCCATATAATGTTTTATTTTTTTTGTTTTTATAAGCTCTAACACGATAGAAGTAAACTTTACCTTGACTTAACTTTTTATCTGTATATGATGTTTTTTTAGCAGATGTAGTAGCAATTTTTTTATATTTTCCATTTTCAGAAGTAGCCCTATAAATTCTATAACCTTTTATATTATTTACCTTATTCCATGATAGTTTAATTGTTTTACCTGTATATTTTGCTTTTTTTAGTTTAGTTTGAGCCAAAGGAGTTTTAGTTTTTATATCTGTAAATTTACCATAAACTTTACCAGAAGGAGTATTTACATATGCTCTTATTTTATAATAATAAGTTGTATGTTTTTTAACTTTTTTATCAGTATAACTAATTTTATTTTCACCTTTTTGAGTTTTTATTCTAACATATTCTCCATTTTTACTTGTAGATCTATATATTTGATAGCTATCTGCACCATTTACTTTATTCCATTTTAAATATGTTTTATCATTTCCACTTGTTAGAGTATATGTAACACCTTGAACAAAAACTATTTCAGATACATTAGAATAATTACTATAAATTTTTACGCCATTTACAATTTTATATGAACGAACTCTATAATAATATGTTTTTCCAGATGTAGCAGGAGTAGTATCTAAATAAGAAGTTTTAGATTTATCTAAAGTTGCTAAAATAGTATATTTTTTGTTTGTAGAAGTTTTTCTTTCAATTTCATATCCATCAATATCAATAGAAGATTTTTTCCAAGAGATATTTATTCCATTTGATTTTAAAGAAGTTTTTACATTATTTACTTTTGTTGGAACAACATTAAATGTTATAGATTTGTTTCCTCCATATGCACCAATACCACTAATAGATAAATATATTGTTCCAATTGGTGTACCATTTTGATATGTAGGATAATAAACCCTATAATCAACATCTTCTTTTAAGACTCTATCTTTATATTTTACATTTTTAATTTTTGGTTTTATTTCTTTACCTGTATATTCTTGATTTGATATAGCTGTAACTTTTGCTTTTGCTATATCATAATTACAAATAGTAAAACTAGATGTTTTTGTTCCTTTATATTTTCCAATACCTGTTACAATAATTTGTGCATAACCGATTTGAGTATTGTTTTTATAAGAAACTTTGTAATCTGTACCTTTTTTTAATTTTGTAGGATTACCTGTAGGATTTGACTTGTTTAATGTTACTTCTGGTTTGATTTCTTTTCCAGTATATTCATAAGTATAATTAGGACTACTTATCCAATAATCATATTCTTTAGATATATCAATTTTACTTGCGGCTTGTGATGTTGTTGACAAAGATAAAAGTACAACAAATAAGAATGATATTAAAATACTATAAAAGCATAATTTTTTATTTATTTTCATATTTAAAATCCCCTTTCAATATTTATATTATGTATTCTATACCTATAATAAAAATTTTTCAATAAATTGTGGTAAGAAAATTAAATAAATGATATAATGATTCTATAAAAATAAAAGGAGATATATATGCCTAAGTTTTTTGTAGAAAACAATCAAGTTAATAATAACAAAGTAACAATAATAGGTAGTGATGTAAAACATATTCAAATAGTATTAAGAAAAGATATAGGAGATATATTAGAAATATGTAACAAAGATAATAGCACAAATTATTTATGCGAAATATCTAAAATAAATAAAGACAATATAATTTGTGATATAAAAGAAAAATTAGAAAATAAATCAGAATCAAATGTATATATAAATATATTTCAAGGTTTACCTAAATCGGATAAAATGGAGTACATAATTCAAAAAAGTGTTGAATTAGGAGTAACTGAAATAACACCTCTTAATATGAAAAGATGTATTGTAAAAATAAATAAAAATGATGAAGATAAAAAAATAAGTAGATGGCAGAAAATTTCTGAAGTTGCAGCTAAACAATGTGGTAGAAGCATAATTCCTAAAATAAATAAAATTGCTAATATAGAAAATATTTGTAATTTATGTAATGATTATGATATAGTATTAGTAGCATATGAAGAAGAAAAAGTTAACAAGTTAAAAGATGTATTAAAAAAATTGCAAAATGAATATCAAGATAAAAATCAAATTAAAATAGCAGTTATTATTGGACCAGAGGGTGGAATAGATAAACAAGAAATAGAAATTTTAAAAAACATAGATATTGCTCAAATAGTAACATTAGGAAATAGAATATTAAGAACAGAAACTGTTGGACTTGCTATAGCAAGTATAATTATGTATGAGTTTGAGTGATAATAGGAGGTACAATGGAGGAAAATAACAATTTAAATACTAAATTATTTAAAAACATAGTTGTTGCAATATTAATTACTATATATTTTATATTCCTTAATTTAGGTAAAATGAATATAGAATATAACATATTTTTAACAGATATAAAAGTATTTGCACTTATAATTTTAGGAATAGCTATAATAATATTTGAAAATGCATATAAAGAGAATAGTGATGAATTAGCTTTATTTGGAGTAGAAATTTTAGTTTTAGCATGTCATACATTATCAATTATACATGTTGTAACTATTTTTAATTTCGAATTTAAGTATTATATATTAACATCTTCATATGTATTTGCTATATATTATGTATTAAAAGATATAATAATATATACAATAGAAAAAAGGAAGTATTTACAAAGCTTAAGTGATATACAAGATATTGTAAAAAAAGAAAAGCCATCAAAAAAAGAAGCAAAAAAGAAAAGTAAAGACGAAACTATAGAAGATACTCAAATTAAAACAGAAGAAATTCAAAAAGAAGAAGTAAAAAATAAACCAAATACTAAAGTAAAATCAAAAAAAATAGCTACAAGCAAAAAGAGTACATCAAATTTAGAAAAACAACAAGAAATAAAAAAAGAGACTCAAAAGAAAAATACAACTAAGGCTAATCAAGCAAAAAAAGAAGATAAAGTAAAAACAGAAGAAATTGAAAATATAGATAATAAGCCTAAAAAGAGGGGAAGGCCAAAAAAGAAGGTGGAAAAATAAAATGATAAAAAGTATGACAGGTTTTGGAAGAGCCAATTTAGTACAAAATTTAAGAGAATATCAAGTTGAAATAAAGTCAGTGAATCATAAGTATAGTGATGTAAATATCAAGCTTCCAAGAAATATAAGTTATTTAGAAGAAGATATAAGAAAAATAGTTTTATCAAAAATAAGTAGAGGAAAAATAGAAATATATATATCTTTTGATAACTATAGTCAAGAAGGAAAAGATATTAGAATAAATAAAGAAATTGCAAAAATATATATAAATGGTTTAAAAGAACTTGCTGATGAAGAAAATATATCATCTAGTATTGAAGTTACTGATATTTCTAAATTTCCAGATGTACTTACAATAAAAAATAATGATAATAATGAAGAAATAATAAAAGAAGAAGTAAAAAGAGTAGTAGAGGAAGCTGTAGATAAATTAGTAAATACAAGAAAGGTAGAAGGAAAGAAAATAGCAGCAGATTTGCTAGAAAGAATTAATAAAGTAGAAGCATTAGTAAATGAAATAAATAAACTTTCTACTGGACTTATTGAAGAATATGTAGTAAAATTAGAAAATAGAGTTAAAGAAATTTTAAATACTGATGAAATTGATAAATCAAGAATTTTACAAGAAATTGTAATATATGCTGATAAATGTTCAATAGAAGAGGAACTTACAAGATTAGATAGTCATATGTCACAATTTAAAAATTTGCTTAACTCAAACGATGCTATAGGTAAGAAGTTAGATTTTATTATTCAAGAAATGAACAGAGAAACAAATACAATAGGATCAAAATCAAATAATTTAGGAATAGTAGATAGAGTAATAGAAGTTAAAACTATCTTAGAAGATATAAGAGAACAAGTTCAAAATATTGAATAGAAAGGATGGATTTTATGCAATTAGTAAATATAGGTTTTGGAAATATAGTATCTGCAAATAGAATAGTAGCTATTGTAAGCCCTGAATCAGCACCGATAAAAAGAATGGTACAAGAAGCAAAAGATAATAAAACAGCAGTAGATGCAACATATGGAAGAAGAACAAGAGCAGTTTTAATAATGGATTCAGGTCATATTATATTATCTGCAGTTCAACCAGAAACTGTAGCTGGAAGAGTAGATAAAGATATTTCTCAAGAAGAAAATTAAAGGAGGCGATTTATTATGATGGTAAAACCAAGTGTAACAGAATTATTAAAGAAGGCTGATAATAGATATGAACTAGTAATTGCAACATCAAAAAGAGCAAGACAAATTGCAAATGGGGATGAAGCAAAGACAGATGTTAAAGAAGAGTCACCTGTAACATTAGCTGCAAATGAAATTGCAGAAGGAAAAGTTACAATAGTTAGACAAAAGCAAAATGATGAAGAAGAAAATGAAGAAAATTAAGGAGTAAAAATGAAAAAAAACATTATATCGATTTCAGGAGATTTAGCTAGCGGAAAAGGAACAGTATCTAAAATATTAATGCAAGATCTAAACTATGGTGTTTATAGAAATGGAGAATATGCTAGAAAACTAGGAAAAGAAATGGGACTAGATATAACAGGGTTTAATAGATATGTAGAAAACCACCCAGAGATAGATATACAAATAGAAAATAGTGCATCAGAGTATGCTAAAACACATGATAATTTTATAATTGATGCAAGACTAGGATGGTATGCTGTGCCTGATTCTTTTAAAGTGTATCTAAAAGTAGATTTAGATGTATCTGCCAAAAGAGCTTTTGAAGATCCTAATAGAAAAAGTACAGAGAAGTTTGATACTTTAGAGGAACAGAAACAAGATATACAAACGAGATATAATTTAGAAAATGAAAGATATTGGAACTTATATAAAATAAGAAGAGATGATATGTCTAATTATGATTTAGTAATAGACACTACATATATTACTCCTAAAGAAGTTGCTGATAAGATAAAAGAAGAGTATTTTAAATGGCAAAAAAATATATAAAATTAATGAATAATAATTAAAATGAATGATATCTAACTTTGCAGATATCATTCATTTTTTTTATTTGGAACAAACATGTTTACGTATTACAGAGTTACATAGATTTGGTCAACTATAACTGTTTTATCGTAGAAAGGCCCGCGATCATAGTAATGAATAAGACTCTCTTCGTTAGAATTTTTTATATAGTAACCATCATAATCATCCCGAATGATAAAAATGTTCTCAGGCAGAATAGCGCTGTAATAATAGTTGTCTGCTTCCTGTAATACCTGAATGCCAATCTTTTTATAGATTTCAAGCAGATATTCTTCCTTATCATACTTTTTAGAATATGCAGTAGGCACTCTACGATCATAATGAATAGGAATCATAGATTGACGATCTGTTAATGCATTCATAACAGTAGTGCCATAGTCAATTGCGGAATCAATTTCCATACCTTGTAATGCTCCTACTAAAGTCATTATACCTGCTAAGTTAGTTGCATCGTTTTTAGGTTCAGGAGTATGATTCTTTTCACGAAGATATCTCTTATAATGGTCTTTGAAGCCATATTCATATTCAGGAGAATCCTTATCATACATAGATAAAAAGAATTCAACTCTTTCATCATTGAGAGAAATATCTCTGATTTGATACCCGTCATTGATTATAGCGGCTTGCCAGAACTTCACATTGCCTTTTCCTGTCATAGGTGCTTCTCTTTCAAGAGCAACCTCACTAAAGCACTTAATATTTTTAGTTCTGTCATTCAACAATTCAACAAGAAAGTTAGTTGTTAAGATACTTTCAGGAATATCTTCCATTACTGGTGTGTTGTTTTCAAGACAAAGAGCGAAATAAAATTCTGGTGTGCGATATTTTTCAGGTGTAATATCTAAGAACTCATTTTTTCCATTCCTCTTTGCAGCGAAACATCTAGCACCAATGACATACAGCTCATATGTCAAAACATCGGGTTTTCTCCTATATACAGAATAAAACCAGTCATCACAATCGCCACGTCTGTCTACATACCGCATATTAACAGATCTGAACATAGCACATGCCACCATCTCCTCATCGATAAACTCGAGTGGCATATATTCAAAATCATTAAGGTGAAATTCCAGACTATAATAATTTGTTGCAATATGGTCTTTAAAAAACTGCTTGTCAAACTCTGCTGTATGTGCTTTGATATATTCAACGATATCCTCATATGCACCTGATAATGCGTGCAGGAAAAATCCTCTTGTACGATATTTCTCAGGAATATCTCTAAATTTAATTTTTCCATACTTAATGGCATCTACATAGTGACCAGGTGTCAAATTGTCAGGAATACATTGAACATTATCCCAAGAATAAATTGGCATATTATCTTTGATTCCCTGTGAATAACCTTTCTGCTCGAACATTTCCTCGAGTCTCTTATAAGCTTGTAATTCTGTGATTTTCATGTTTTTGTCCTCCTTATTTATTTTTTAATGTTTACATGAATTTACATAGTTTGGAGGACATAGTGCCCTCCAAATTTTTGTGTAAGTAACCTTCCGGCTATGCCGGTAGTAACAAAGGCTTTAGCTATGTAGTAGACAAAACTCCCTTCATAATATAAAATCAATATGGTTCGACGCATAAAGAAAATATAAATGAAGGGAGTTTTGGATTATGAATAGTATATTCACAAAGAAAACAAAAAATGAAAATAATACTATTGATAATATTGCGAGTTTATCACATACAAAATGGAATTGCAAGTATCACATAGTATTCACGCCAAAATCTTTAATTTTATTTTTAAAGTCTACTTTTTTATGGGGTAGATTTTAGTTTTGT
>CAZSMG010000056.1:0-9372 GCA_964608075.1 uncultured Clostridium sp.
TTTCAGAATGATATTTGCATCTCTCTGTTCTATAAAAAGTTCGAACAGATACGTCATTGGTGCGGATGAGAGGACTCGAACCTCCACGTCGTTGACACTGGTTCCTAAGACCAGCGCGTCTGCCAGTTCCGCCACATCCGCATTTCTTATAACATATTATATATTAGCATATTTATGCTTGAATTGTCAACAATATTATTGTTTTTTTATAAATTATTTATTTCTAGTTTTACTATATATTTTATATAAACTACTATCTATTTTTTCTCCTATAAACTCTTCTAGTCTATTATTATCTTTAATAAGTAATTCTTTCTTTTCCTTTGGTAATTTTTTAATATGATATTCTAGCTTAGATGCAAACATTCTATTTTCCGATTCCCAAGCAGTTTCTAATTTTATTGCTGTATGTTTTAGTGTATATTTAGCACATTTTTCACTCTTAGTTAAATGTTCATTTAATCTTCTATCTATATTTGTTGTTATACCTGTATATATTGAATTATCTTCACATCTTAACATATATGTATAATACATGTCACTCACTCCTTATATTTTGCATTATACCATATCCTGCAAAATTTAAAAAGAGTAATAAAGTATATCTTTACTACTCTCTAAAATTATTTACAATCTTTCATATAAAATTTCTTTTCAGCAAGCTTATCTTGAACCCCACGAAGTGCTTCACCAAATCTTTGGAAGTGAACTATTTCTCTTTCCCTTAAGAACTTCAATGGATCTAGTACCTCTGGATTATCTCTACATAAATCTATTAATTTTTCATAAGTTGCTCTAGCTTTTTGCTCTGCAGCTAAATCTTCTTGTAAATTAGCAATTGGATCGCCTTTACAAGCAATATATGCTGCTGTAAATGGAACTCCTGCTGCAGATGATGGGTATACATCTACACCATGATCTGTATAATATGGTGCTAATCCTGCTTTTTCTATCTCTTCAATAGATGCATTTTTAGTTAATTGATGCACAATTGTTCCAACCATTTCTAAGTGAGCTAACTCTTCTGTACCAATATCATTTAATATAGCTTTAGCTTTTTGGTCTGGCATACCAAATCTTTGAGATAAATATCTTAAAGAAGCTGCAAGTTCTCCATCAGGTCCACCATATTGAGATATTATTACTTTAGCCAATCTTGGGTCAGTACATTTTATATTTATTGGATATTCTAACATTTTATTATAAGTCCACATTTAAAAATTCCCCCTTTCCCATGGCCATGGTTCTTCTAACCATCTCCACTTATTACATGGATAATTTATAGTAAGAGGTCCATAAATCTTTTGATATTTATCTTTTAACTCTTTATATTCTTTTGCATATTTTCTATGCAAACATAATGCTTTTTCATCATCTGGATGTGTATCTAAATAAAGTGCAAGTTCAATTATAGCAAAATTATAGCATTTTATTTTTTCTATCATTTCTCTTCTTGTATTGTCACAGCAGTTATTATTAGCTGTTTCTACATCATTATTACATCCACAATTTCTATCTTCTTCAACTAACATTTATTACATCCCTCCCCAATTTTATTTGTAGCTTCAATATATGCAATTTCTTCCATTGATTGACCTGGCATATATGGGCTTACAAGTTCAGGAAATATAGTTCCCATTTTTAATCCTACACAAGGTTTAAATGTTTTATCCATATATTGAATAGGAACATAACTTTGTGCTAGCATAGGATTTTCTGGAAATACTTCTTGATATTCTTCATCAAATCCGCATTCGCAATTATCATTATAGTTGTCATTGCATGGGCAACAAGTATTTTGACATTTATCTTCTAAAACGTCTTTAGAATCACAAGTATTTTTCATATTATTATTCATACAAAAACATCTTCTAAATTTATGATTATACATTTTTATTCCTCCTTTATACTACATTATATGTGCTTTTTCTACAATTGTGATTTCAAGACAAGAAAAAAGCACATTGAATAATTTACTTCAATGTACCTTTTAATTTAAATTATACTTTTAATATTCCACCTATTATTTTATTATCATGACCATAAACTTGATTATTTTTTCCACCTGATAGAATAACTGTATCACCTTTTTGTAATATACCTTTATCTTCTAATTTTTTAATTCCAGCTCTTAAAGTATCTTCTACAGTTTCTTTAGCTTCAACATATATAGGTGTTACATTCCATACTAATGCTAATTGATTAAATGTTCTTCTTTTATCTGTAACAGCTAATATTGGACATCCTGCTCCTAATCCTGCTAACCTTCTTGCTGAATCTCCTGAATGAGTATATGCAACAATTGCATCTGCTTCTAAGTTTTGAGCAGTAACACATGCAGTATATGCAATTTTATCTTCTTCATTTTCTAAATTTATATATTCATTTTGATTAAATCTCTTCCAATAGTTTATATCTGGTTCAACTCTTTTTGCAATTTTATCCATTGTTTTAACGCACTCTAACGGATAATCTCCCATTGCACATTCACCTGAAAGCATAACTGCACTTGTTCTATCATAAATAGCATTTGCAACATCACTTGCTTCAGCTCTTGTTGGTAATGGTTGATGTGTCATTGATTCTAACATTTGTGTAGCTGTAATTGCTGGTTTATTAGCTTTATTACTTAATCTTATAAATTTCTTTTGCATAACTGGTGGTTCTGTAAAGTCTGTTTCTGTAGCCATATCACCACGAGCTATCATTTGAGCATCAGCATTTTCAACTATTTCTTCCATATGCTCTAAACCTTCTAGGTTTTCAACTTTTGTTATTATTTTTATATCTTTTCCACCATTTTCATCTAATACTTTTCTAACTTGTGCAATATCATCTTTATTTCTTGTAAATGACATTGCAACATAATCATAATCATGTTCACAAGCCGTTTTTAAGTCATCTATATCTTTGTCTTTTAATGCTGGAAGTCTAACTGCTGTACCTGGTAAATTCATTGTTTTTCTACTTCCTAGACCATTTCCATGAATTACTGTACATACAATATCTTTTCCAACTATTTCGTCTACTCTTAATTCTATTGCACCATCATCTATTAATACAGGTGATCCTGGTTTAACATCTTTATATAATTCTTTATAAGTTACAGAAACTTTATCTTTATCTCCAATTATATCTTCATTTACTAATGTAAATTTTTGTCCATCTTCCAATTTTATTTTATCATTTTTACCTGTAACTAACATACCTGTTCTAATCTCTGGTCCTTGCATATCTAAAAGTAATGCAATAGGTAAATCCAATTCTTCTCTTAACTTAATTATTGTTTCTGTTTTTTCTTTTTGTTCATCCCAACTTCCATGTGAATAATTTATTCTTGTTACATTTAGTCCAGCAGTAAATAAATCCTCTAATATATTCTCACTAGCTGGTCCTATTGTACCTACAATTTTTGTTTTTCTTAAATCTTTTTTCATTTTTATTCCTCCCTTTTTTACTCACAATGAATATTATAACATATATTAAATTATGTATTCAATACATTTTTACATTTTTTTTACATTTTCTAACTTAATTCTACAATTGCATAAAGCTTTGTTTCTTCTTCATTTTTTACTGCTATTATATGTTTCCCATTTTCATTAGCATAAAGACATTTAACTACATCTCCTAAAACTAACTCATGCTTATAATTTATTCTTATATTGCTTAGTTCATCATTTTTATAAATATCCTCTGGCAAGGCTTCGTATGCTAAATCCAAATAATTTAAATTATGCATGTGATTATTCACATCAATATCTGCCCTATTTACTCTATATATTATATTTGATAAATATTTATTTGGTTCTTTTATTTTATCCAATTTTATCTCATTAAATACATTTTTTCCAAATTCAGGATTATATTTTTCAATTGTTTCATCAGTAATTTTAGTTATATGTCTTGTATGTATATCTACTAATACCCATTTAGATGTCCCTATAGCCTGAAGATCACCTTTTTGATCATACACTTCAAAGTCTCTATACGAATAAAACTTATCACTTTCTCTTACCCACGTATTTAAATTTAAATTTTCATTATATCCAGGTCTTTTTAAAACTTGAAGTTTCCAATCTAATAATATCCATGCTGCACCATTTTTATCTACATCATTTATACCTCTACCTATTGTGCTTGAATGCAAACTTGCAATTTCTTCCATAAAACTTAAAAAAGCTTTATTTGTCATTTTATTATTTTTGCCTAAATCTTTTACAACAGTTTGGTAGTTATGTTTAAAAATCATTTCACTACTTCCTTTACTTAAATTTTAACCTCAACTATTATATATCAAAACTTTTTAAAAATCTATATAATTTTATATATTATTAAAACTAAAAAAAGTAGCAATATGCTACTTTAAATTATATATGCTCTAACTTGCAAGTTTCGTTTTTAATTCTTCTATTTCCCTATCTAGTTCTAATATTTTTTCATCATAATAATTATTAATAGTCTCCAGCTTTTGAACATCTAATTCTTCTAATTTTTCAGGATTATTCTCAATAATATTGATGATTTCTTTCATTTTTTCTTTTTTTAATTTTTCGTCTATTAATTCTTTAGCTTTTTCTTCAATACCATTGATTCTAATTTCTTCTAAAAATTCTTTAGTAGGTTCTATATTTTCTTTTTCGTTTATTTTATCATATTTTTCTAATACCTTTTCTACATCTACCTCTTTAGTCTTTATAAAAATATTTTTTATAAAATTTATAAATCTTTTGAAGATATTATTATTAATTTCAGCTGGCAAATTATTATTCATTTGTATTTTTCTCCTATCTATACTTATTTTTCTTGTAATTGTCCTTCTAATTGAGTTGCTAGCTCATCTCTTATAGATTCTCTTTCTTTAACTTTCATTTGTTTTGCCTTTATTTGCTCTATTAATTTTATTTTATACTCTTCGTTCATTGCTTTCTCCTTCTTACTACAATAGTTTTTCTAATAAGATTAAATACTAAATAAAATTAATTGTCAATAAAATAAGATGATGTAATAAAAAAATAATATTTATGTAATATTTGAAATATTTATATAATAAAAAACCTTAAATGCATTTTTTACATTTAAGGTTTTAGTATTAATATCCTGGTTTCTCTAGTAATTTAAACATGTTCTTTTTGTATTCTTCAACACCTGGTTGGTCAAATGGATTAACTCCTAAAATAAGTCCAGACATAGCACATGCTTTTTCAAAGAAATATATTAATTGTCCTATTACTACTTCATCTAACCTATCTAAATTTATTACTATATTAGGAACATCTCCTGATATATGGGCTTTAATAGTTCCTTCCATTGCTTTTTTATTTACAAAATCTAAATTCTTTCCTGCTAAATAATTAAGTCCATCTAAATTCTCATCATCTGAGTTTATTACAATATTTGAATTAGGATTTTCTATTGATATAATAGTTTCAAATAAGTTTCTTCTACCTTGTTGAATGTATTGTCCCATTGAATGTAAATCTGTTGTAAAATCAACTCCTGCTGGAAAAATTCCCTTTTGTTCTTTTCCTTCACTTTCTCCATATAGTTGTTTCCACCATTCTGTAAAATAATGCATTTTAGGCTCGTAATTAACTAATATTTCAGTATTTTTGTATAATTTATATAAAATATTTCTTGCTACTGCATATTGATAACATTCATTATATTTTAAATTACTATCATTATATCTATCTTGTGCTAATTTTGCACCTTCCATTAATTTATCAATATCTATTCCTGCTACAGCAATTGGAAGTAAACCTACTGCAGTTAATACTGAATATCTTCCGCCGACATTGTCTGGTATAACAAATTCTTCATATCCTTCACCATCAGCTAATGTTTTTAGTGCTCCTTTTTCTTTATCTGTAGTAACATATATTCTACTTCTAGCTTCCTCAATTCCATATTTATTTTCAAGTATTTCTCTAAATATTCTAAATGCAATTGCAGGTTCTGTTGTAGTACCTGATTTAGATATTACATTTATTGAAAAATCTTTATCACCAATTAATTCTATTAATTCATTGATGTAGTTAGGGCTTAAATTATTTCCAACATATAAAATTTTAGGATATTTCCTTTTTGTATCTGGTAGAATATTATAAAATGTACTAGTTAATGACTCTATAACAGCTCTTGCACCTAAATATGACCCACCTATACCTATTACAACAAAAATATCTGAGTCTTTTTGTACTCTATTTGCTGATTTTTTTATTCTTTCGAATTCTTCTTTATCATAATTTGTAGGAAGTTCAAGCCATCCGTACAAAATCATTTTCTATTTCTGCTCTAGAATGCAAATCTTTATGTATAATTTCTACCTGTTCTTTATATTCCATTATATTCTTTTTAGAAATACCACTATGTTCTAAGTTTAATTTTACATCTACCATATATTTTCCTCTTTTCTTCTGATTTATGAAATAATTATATATTAAAATAATGATTAATTTCAATACTTTTTTATAATTATTTGATTGTTTCGTCAATTACCTTTGATAAATATTTCATACTTGTTAAACATTCCTCTAAAGTATTTCCTGTTGCTCCTACTTCTATAATACATGCAGCCTTTCCTAAATGTTGGTTATATCTTGAGTTTCTAAGTATAATTGGTTTAAATAAATCAGGATAAAGTTCTTGTGCTTTCTTTTGCACTTTTACTGCAAATTTTAAGTTTTGATTCCAATTAGGATGCCAAAGTCCACCACCATTTGTCCCGAATTACAAACATAAGCTGAGCAGCATTTTCTTCTCCTATTTTTATAGTTGGAGCATAATTACTATTACTACCTATTGCATCTCTATGAACATCTATTATTATATCTGATTTTTTCGATTTTAATAAATTTTCTACTGTTTCTAAAGATCTATTATATGAACCCGTATATGCAGGATAGTCATGATAAGTTTTATTATGTACAACATTATATCCATATTTTTTTAAATACTCACTTAGTTCATCTCCTACTTTAGCTACAGTATATCTTAAATCTGTTGTTCTATATGTTCCAGTTGGTTCATATTTGTATTTTTTGCTTGATGTATAACTTTCACATGTATGTGTATGAAATATTGTTATATTTTTATTATTAATATTTATATTTGGTTTTAAAATATCTTCTGTAAGTTCATAATCAGTTTCATTTCTTATTCTTACTCCTTCATATTCATTTGTATATTTATTAGCTAAAGGTTCCTTTGTTATAACTTTTGTATTAACATCAGTTTTTGCATCTTCTTTTGTAATAGACATACTTTCACTATATAACATATCATCTGATTGTTTTTTATTTGCTACTAATCCACTAAGTTCAATGCTAAGAATTTTTTTTAAGATACTTTGGTCTTCTATTTCATCTTCATCTTCTTTAGCAATTTTATTTATCTCTTCATTTGATATTTCAATATTAGGAATGGTTTCATCTAAACATATCAAATAACTATTGTTCATAATACTTGAAATTTTATCACTTATTTTAAGTTTAGTTTGTCTACCACCTTGTGAATTAGAAAAATATCTAGTAAGTACAAAAATCATTAAAATGGTTAATGTTAAACTTACTAGATATTTTATTATATCTTTCCTGCTTATAACAGTAACATTAAACATATATATTTTATCTCCTTGTCCTATTCCCTATATGTATATATATGCTTATACTGCTTAAATTATTCACATTTAAAATCGTTTTGGTCTTAATTCTAAATATATTGGTTTTTCTTCTTTTATCATAGTTGCTTTTCCATGTCCTGGATAAACAATTGTATCATCTGGAAGAATTAATAATTTATTTGTAATTGAATCCATTATATCATCTATGCTTGAAGTTGGAAGATCAGTCCTACCCCATGTTCCTCTAAATAAAGTATCTCCAGAAAATAACATGTTTTCATTTTTACAATAAAGACTCGTTCCACCAATTGTGTGACCTGGTGTATGAATAACTTTAAATTCTAAATCTCCTAAATGTATTAAATCATCATGATCTATTCTTGAGTCAGCTTCTAATTCTATTTTATCCATACCTATATATCCTGTTAAATTTATCTCTTCATTATTTAATCCATCGGCATCATATCTATGAATTAATATTTTTCCTCCAAGACGTTTTTTTAGTTCATTTACTCCACCAATATGGTCTCCATGACAATGTGTAATGTATATATATTTTAATTTTCCGTTTAATATATTTATCATTTCTTCAATTCTATCTACATCACCTGCTGGATCTATCACCATTGTCTCAGATGTTTTCTCATCAAATATTATATAACAATTAGTAGGATCACCTATCCAAGTATCTATCTTTAGTTCCTTTAAAATCATATTTATCCTTCCTTTATTTTTTTCTTGTTACTTCATATACACTTTCAACTTTTCTTATTGCTTTCATTAAAATATTCATTTCATTTAAGTTCTCAATTTCAACACTTACATTCATTATAGCAATATTTTCTTTTGTAGTTTTAGTATTAACGCCCATGAGTTTTGCTTTAGTAGTTCCAATTTCTTTTAATATATCTGCTAAAAGTCCAGATCTATCATTAGCATATATTTCTATATCTGCACTATATGACGCTTTTTCTTCATATATCCATTCAACATCAATCATTCTATTTTCTTCAGTTAATAAATCTTTTACATTTACACAATCTTTTCTATGAACTGATACACCTCTACCTTTAGTTATATATCCTACAATTTCGTCACCTGGAAGCGGATTACAACATTTTGAAAGTTTTACTAAACAATTATCTATTCCTTTTACAATAACACCAGAATTTGTAGGAGTAATTTTTCTTTGAGTATGCTTTGATAATTCTTCTATTTTTTCTTCAATATCTTCTTCTCTATGTTCATTTCTGTACTCAATTAAAATCCTAGCAATAATTTTAACAGGAGATATTGCTCCAAATCCAACAGATGCATACATCTCTTCTAAATTTTTATATTTATATCTATCTAACATTGGTTCAATATATTCATTTTTAAACAACTCTATAGATGGTATTTTAATTCTTTTAACTTCTTTTTCGATTAATTCCTTACCTTTTTCAATGTTTTCTGACTTCTCTGCTTTTTTAAACCATGCTAATATCTTATTTTTAGCACTGCTACTTTTTACAAATTTAAGCCAATCACGACTTGGTCCTTTTGAATTATCTGATGTAATAATTTCAACTATATCACCAGTTGATAGTGGTGTTATAATTGGCATCATCTTACTATTTATCTTGCATCCTGTCATATGATGACCTATTTCTGCGTGTATACTATATGCAAAATCAATTGATGTTGCACCTCTTGGCAATACTTTTATTAACCCTTTTGGAGTAAATACATATACTTCATCTTCAAAT
>CAZSMG010000057.1:0-9194 GCA_964608075.1 uncultured Clostridium sp.
CTTTCATTCTGTTCTCTGAATTTACTTTTCTTAAACGTACATCTGTTATTTGCATATTGTGCACCTCTTTCCAATGTTTTTAATATTTTGTACATATTTATATATTTTATGTACAATTATATTATTCTTCAAAAAAAATCTTTTTCCTTCTTTTTTTTACAAAAATTTTTAATTTATCTTTTTGTAACAAAAATTATTAAATTCAAATATTATAAAGTGGAATTATTTTGACTTGAATTTCCTAAAAATGATTAAAAAATATTGAATTTTATATAATATAAGTATATAATTTTCTTGACCTAAAATAAAAGGAGTGTTTTAAATTGCCTAAAATTGATAATATTAAAAAATATAAAAATATACATATGATTGGAATTGGCGGAGTTAGCATGAGTGGTATTGCTGAAATTTTACTTAACTGGGGATTTAATATAACTGGTTCAGACTCTTCTGCTTCAGAAATAACTGAAATTCTAAATAAAAAAGGAATTAATGTTATAATTGGTCATAGCCCAAAATCTGTCCATGGTGCAGATTTAGTTGTATATTCTGCAGCTATAAAACAAGACGACCCTGAAATGCAAGAAGCTAAAAAATTAAATATTCCAACAATAGAAAGAGCAGACTTTTTAGGAGAACTTACAAGATGCTATAGTGATACAATTGCTGTATCTGGAACTCACGGAAAAACTACTGCTACTTCAATGATTTCATTATGCTTTTTAGAAGCTTTAAAAGATCCAAGTATACAAGTTGGTGCTATTTTAAAACAAATAGATGGAAACTATAAAGTTGGAAATAGCGAATATTTTATAATAGAAGCTTGTGAATATGTTGAAAGTTTTCTAAAATTTAGCCCTAAATCTGAAATTATTTTAAATATTGATAATGACCATTTAGATTATTTTAAAAATTTCGAAAATATAAAAAATGCATTTATAAAATATGTAAAACTTCTTCCAGAAAATGGTCTTCTTGTTTTAAATGGTGATGATCAAAATTGCTTGGATTTAAAACAATATACTAATGCTAAAACTTTAACATATGGAATAAACAATAAAAATACTGACTTTTTTGCTGTAAATATTGTTTTTGATAATGATGGCTTTCCTGAATTTGATGTATATAGTCATGACGATTTCTATGAAAGAATTAAGCTTTCTGTTCCAGGAACACACAATGTATTAAATGCACTCGCTTGTATTTGTTTATGTAGTGAATATGGAATATCTAAAGATTATATAACTTCTGCTCTTTTAAAATTTACAGGAGCTCATAGAAGATTTGAATTTAAAGGAAAAATAAATAATGCAAGCATATATGATGACTATGGACATCATCCAACTGAAATTATCGCAACTGCAAAATCCTTAATGAATAAAAAATATAACAAATCATGGGTTGTTTTTCAGCCTCATACTTATAGTAGAACTAAAAACTTATTAGATGATTTTGCAAAAGCTTTATTAAACTTTGATAATATAATTATTTTAGATATATATGCTGCTAGAGAAAAAAATACTTATAATATATCTTCAAAAGACTTAGCAGATAAAATAAATCTATTTGGAAAAGATGCAAAATATATCCCAAATTTTGAAGAATGTGTTTCTTATATTAAACAAAACATAAAAGAAAATGATATAATAATGACTCTAGGTGCAGGTACTGTTACAGAAATTGGTCCAATGCTTTTAAAATAAAAATATATAAATTCATAGTTTATAACAAACTATGAATTTTTTATATTTTAAATTTATAAAAAAATAAGTTCCTAAAAAGACATTAGGAACTTAGAAAAACTCAATTAAACTATTCTTTTATATTTTTAATTTACTTCTTTCATCTGTTTTATCATTAAATCTCCAAAAACTGCATATCCTTGCTCTGGGTTGTTAAGCAAAACATGTGTTATAGCTCCAATAAATTTCCCATTTTGAATTATTGGGCTTCCACTCATTCCTTGTATTATTCCACCTGTTTTCTCTAATAAATCTTTATCTGTTACTTTTATTTGCATACTTTTATTATCATAATTATTATTTATATATATCTTTTCTATTTCTATTTCATATTCTTCTATTTTGTTATTATCTAAACTACATAAAATACTTGCCTTTCCCTGCTTTATCTCTTCTCTATATGCTACTTCCATTTCTTTTGACGAATCTATATTTATTGAAGATATATCTGCTACTTTTCCATATATTCCAAAATTTGTATTTTTATAAATTGTACCAATATTTCTACTATTTTCTATATTCCCCTGAATCTTACCAGTAGCCCCTTTTTCTCCTTTTACTATTGATACAACTTTTGTTGTCACAAATTCACCTGATGCTATATTTAATAATTTATCTGTATCTATATCTGTTATACCATGGCCTAATGCTCCAAACATTTGAGTTGATGGTTCATAAAATGTAACTGTGCCAACACCTGCGGCACTATCTCTTACCCATAAGCCTAATTTATATTCATTTTCAGAAGTCTTTGTTGGTGTTATATTGCATATTTGACTTTCTCCATTTCTTATATATTGTATATCTAGATTTTCTCCATTAGACTTATTTACCGCATTTATTAAATCAGATGTACAAGTAACCACATTTTCTTCAATTTTTACAATCATATCTCCTTCTTCTATACCACAATGCTCATATGGTTTATATTTATTTTTATCAATTCCTTCTATTTCAGACATACCAACAACTAGTACTCCACTTGTATATAATTTTACTCCTGCTATATTTCCAACTGGTATTACTTTTGTTTTAGGAATAACACTTACATTTACATCTTTTATATTAAATTTATCAAATAGGTTTATACTTACTTTAGTAGTTCCCACTTTATCTATATTTCCTATATTACTAGATGTTAATACTGTTTTATAATCTTCTTTAGATTCTATTTTCATTCCTAAAATAGTATTTATATTTAAAGATTCACCTTCAAATATAATAAGATTATCTGGAATACATGTAATAACTAAAGTATAAATATATATAATTATTAGGATAATAATTAAAATTAATCTTTTAATATTTTTCATAAATTACCTTCCTTTGCATCTTTAATTATTATTCCATTTTTATATATATTTTTATACAAAAAAAACTGATTTAAAATCAGTTTTTTTATTTATTTTATATATATATCATAATTTACTCTATACATTCCATATCTTTCTCTTCCCAAAGCTGTATAATATGATTTAGCAAGATTAGGTTTATCTTTTAAATGTTTGTAAACATCTGTATATGATGTAACTGATGTTTGATTTACAACACTTTCATATGATCCTAATTGTCCATGAGGATAACAATAATATGATTTTGTATTAGATCCATCTTTAATTTTATATTCTTTTTTTTCAAAATCAACATTAAAATATCCAATTAAACCACTTTTTTCATTCAAGCCATTTTCTTTTATTGTACTATAATATTCATCTTGACTATTTATAATATATATAGAATCCTCTGCAACTACTTCTTGTGTTTTATTATTAGTAACTACTGCATATCCATTATATATTTTTCCTCCTATTGATACTCCTTGCATAAAACTTATAATTGAAACATCATTTATTATACTATACCAATCTTCCTCAGATAAATTAGGCATTTGAAATTCGTTTGTACTATTTGAATATGAATTAAAGTTTGCTATTGCTGCTGCTAAATTTTTTTGAATTGAGTATCTAATTACAGCAGTTCTATGTTCATTAAAGTTTGACTCTGCATCTTCTATACTAATTGTAGTATTATATAAAAAGACTTTTTCATTTCCTGATAAGCCTGCAATTTCTTTTCCCTCAGTATTTAATATTCGGTTACCTTTTTCATCTCTAGCATCTCCATATGTAAGCTGTTTTAATGTGGTATTTTTTGTTACATATTCAGTAAATTCCTTTGCTTTTTTATAATAATTTTGAGCGCTTTTGTTTTTATTACCATCTGCAAAATATGTACCTATAAACTGATTAGTAGTATTAGGTGACAAATATATTTTATTTCCATTAACTATAGAAAATACTTTATTTTCATCTCTATAATATTTTACACCATTAATTTGAACATATGGTAAAGTCTTAGTTTTCGTTTTACTTTGGACAATATCTTCTGATACATATTCAGTAGTTATTTCAATACCTCTATATGTTGGATTTCCATTTTTTTCACCAATATTATTTAATAAATATCCTGACTTATTTACACTTTCGCCATTTATTTTTCCTTGGATTGTTATGTAATTATCTAATGCATATGTTATTACAAAGTCACTATTACTATTTGGTATATATCTACAAGAATAGTATACATATGGTTTTAATCCTTGCAAAGTTTCACCATTTTTATATGTACTACTATCTTTTAATTTTATATCATCGTCTTTATTACTATTATTTATATTTATTGTATTTGTGTATGGTGAATATATGTAATATCCATCATATAAAGTATATACTAATGCTGGTACATATTGCTTTATAGTATCTGAATTATATTCACTTAATCCAAAATTATCTGCAACTGAATCAAAAAACGCATTTGCTGATGCTTCAATATCTCTTATCTTTGATGATGCAACATCTGATGAAGTATTTGAAAGAGTGTTAATTTGAAATGCTTTTACCGCATCATATGTTGAATCTATAAGTCTTGAATCATAAGTGGATTGTAAGTTTAATGTTTTTGATTGATATTGTGTATATGTAGCCAATACTAATGATATTGGCAGTACTATTATTATAAATATTATTGCTAAACTTTGTATTTTCATATATATCCTTTCCTTTTGTATAAAAATATACTCAAATAGCTTGTAATAAAATTACAAGCTATTTAAATTTATATATTAAAATTTTTTATTACTATTTTCCATTTGTAGTTATCATACCTGCTGCTTCTGCAGATATTTGTGAAGATTGATTTCCTGTTATTTTATATAAGAAATTTTTTAATTCTTGTGAAATAGTAGTATTTGTATTCTTAACACTTACAGAAATTCTATCTCCTTCTTTTAATGAATACGTACCTTTACTTAATTTCATAGCCTCTTCTACTTGGGTTGTATACATTGTATAATATTCATTTTCACCTATCTTATCCATTTTAACACTTTGTGCTTTTTTACCTAAATTCTCATCTAATACTTGAACCTTTAATTCTACATCATAAGTATTTCCTGTTGCCGAAATTTGTTCAATAAATTTTGAATAATTTTGTTCTGTTAATTTTCCTGTTTTCTTTACATTATCTACAAATTCAGTCGTCATTGTTTGAACTGATAATTGTGATACATCATCACTTCTATCTGATAATGCCATAAGCGGAAAAACAAACATTAAAATTGCTGCTAAAAATATTGCAATTATTGTTATAGTTGTATCTCCCATTTTACTACCTCCATATCTTAAGATGTAAAATCAACATCCTTTAATTAATTTACCCTAGTATATGTTATAACTCTCTTTTCTGTCTTATTTATATCAGACACCTGTCCATCTGTATATTGCAAGTTGTCATCTTTATCTTCATTATCACTATATATTCTATCTTCTATATAATATATACCAAGCTCCTCTTTAAATTTCATCTCTTTTATTTTATCATAAAATCCATTTAAATGCAAGTCTTTAGAGTTGTTAAAATCATGTTGTAACCCTTTATATAAAAGTTTATCTATAAATAATGTTGCTTTTTCTTGATTTGCTATTGTTTCATTTTCAAGATTTATTTCATTAGTTATATTAAATTGTCTATTTACCTTTTTTTGATAAACATTTAAAGGCTCTCCATTAGATTCATAAAATCTAATGATATAGTTTTCTTTATATGCTCTATATAGTGTTGGAATAATAGTTTCCATTCCAACTTCTCTTGTTATAGTAGGTCTTCCATTTGAAATGTCATAATCTATATAAGTATAATCATATTGTCTATCTGTTCTATCTAAAATTACTTGTGCGGTTTGTCTTGCAATAGAAAAAGATGATATACTTATAGATAATGCTAATACGAATATTAATACGGCAAATGCCATTATTAATGCTTCACTTGCATGTTCCATAATATATCATCTCCTTTATATATTATTCCACAGTTTTGATATCAGCATTACTACTGCTTGAATTAATTTTTATATTACTTACTAAACCATTATCACCATATTCTATATCTACATAATATGTGTTAGCTGCTTTTATTTCAGAGTCAACTTTGGTAGGTTCACTACCATTTATTTTTACTTTTCTTTCTTCATTATTTTCATCAGAATTACTTGTTATTACTTGTTGATAAAGAGATCTTACTTGTGCTCCTTTTACTGCTCCTTCATATTGTGTAAATTTTGAATTAAATGTATTCTTTTCAATATCACTCATAGAATTATTTTTTATGATTGATGACGCTTGGTCAAATATAATTATACCAAGTGAAATAATTAATATTGATAACAATATAGCTCCTGCTATAATTAGTGCTTTTGATGCATTTTCCATAAAATTTTCCTCCTTAATTTTAACTTTTGTTTATATATTTTTCGATAGCTTTCTATCAAATTTAATAACTTAAATTATTCAGATATCTGTTCTATATATACTTTTTTTATTCTTTTTGTTTTATTATGATATTCTATTTTTGTACATTTAAATTTAACTATATTATAATTTTGTACAAATTTAGCAATACCACCATTATATATAGTTTCCATATCATATGTAGTATTATTATCTGAAATATAAATGTCAATTCTTATAGAATTTTCTTCATTTTCTATATATTTTCCATCTGAATTTACTTTTACATTATTTTTAATATTATTATTTATTGCCTTATTTATTAATGTAGCAATATCTGTACCATATAATTCTTTTTTGTCATATTGTTCAAACTCTAAATTATCTTTTTTTATACTATTATATAATGAATTATAATTTATATATGAAAAAGCTACAATAACAACTAAAGTCAATATAATTACTAAAAAAATTACTATTTTTTTCATTTTATTCCCTTACATTCTAACATATGATATTTAATTTTTCAACTAAATTTCTATTATTTTTCTTCAAAATTTACCTGATATACTCTTCCTGTTATATTGCTAATGCTAACTTTCTTACAGCTGTATAGTTTTGTTAAGTTTTCGTCAGGAGTTAATTTAATATATTTTGTATATAATTCTTCTATTGATTTAGATTCTAGATTGTCAGTATTTAATTTTACAGATATGTATGCTGAGCTTTTATCATTTTTATAAGATTTATTCAATTCATATTTATCATTATTTTCTTTTGCTAAATTAGCTATATTTATTACATCATAAATTGTTAAGTTTTCTCTTCCTTCATATACTAGAAACTGAGAATTAAATTCTGTAAGTAACTTTTGTTCATTTTGATCTTGTATTCTTGCAGAGTAACTTCCAAATGTTATAATTAGATATATTGCCAAAGATAATACTAATATTCCTATTAATACACCTGCTGCAATTAATAGAGCTTTTGATGTATTTTCCATATATACAATGTCCTCCTATTTCCCAAATTCAATTTTGTCTACTCTTCTTGTGCTTGAATTATAATGAATATGAGTACATTTAAAAATTTTGCCTTTAAATTCTGAATCCATATTAGAAAGTGTAACCCCATGTTCTTTAAAAATAGCATCTATATTAGTACTAATACTATAACCATCTTGATTGTATTTATTATTATAATCATTTATTTTATTCATTAAAGTTCTTAACTCAATTCCTTTAACATCATCTCTATTATAAGCTTCGAATTGTAAATTAAATTTAACAATCTCTTCATCTAAATCTACTCTATCAACATTAGAATAGAAATTTCCTATACTATTAAATGCAAATATTAGTGCTACTATAATAAGCATAGCAATCAATATTCCGCCAGCCATTAATAAAGCTTTTGATGCATTTTCCATATTTTCTCTCCTTACACTTTAAACTGTTAAATTTGTAAAAGTAGTAGACATTGTAGTTAATCCTATAAATACTAATGGTACAATTAAATATCCAACAAATAAACATACCATTGGCGCAAATCCTATTACTTTTCCAATCATACCTTTTCTTTGTATTAGTCTATCATTTGACTCTTTACGTTTTGCTTGATAATAATCTCTTTCAGAATCTAATTCATCAAAAGCATCTTGAATTGGAATTTTCTCTACTGCCGCTTGAAGACTTTCAATTATACGTATAAATTGTGAATATGAAACATCATTTTTTAATTCTTCTAATGCTTCCCATGCACCTGCTTCATAATTGTTAACACACTTACTAATTGGTTCTCTAAATATATTTGAATATCTTTCTAGCCATTCAAGTATAATCTCAACATTAACTCTTTCTATTCTCATAAGCATAAGTATAATAGTCTGAAATTGCATTACTTCATTTTCCATTTCCATTTGTCTCATTTTTAATTGAAATCTTAGTAACCAAACTGGTGCCATATATGCAAGAAGAGCAATTACTAAAGCTATTAGTAGTTCAAACCATTGTATATATTCACTATTTATAAGTTGTAGCTTGTTATATACTCTTTTAGCAGCAACATCAATTTCTGCATCAGTGGCATCCTCAAAATATTCTGAACGTTTCATTGCACGTTTTACTTCTTCAATCTTTGTGTTAGGTTTTCCCCTAAATTTATCTAAAAAAAAGTTATCTTGTTTTGTAAGATTATTTGCCTTTTTTAAATCCTTTTCTGATAAATTTCCTATTATGTCATAATCTGTAGTAGGCTCTTCGTAAACATAATTTATTGCTATTTTGTGTAATTGAGTAAATAGGACAATTGATATTATACATGCAATAATAGCATAAAACACTCTATTTACATATAGCCATTCCATTTTTAGTTTTGATGCGGAATCTTTAAGTAAATTTTGTACTTTTCTGTAATCTTTTGTTCCCTTTTTTGGTATAAATAAATCAACAATCTTCTTTATAATAGGATTTTTATATAATTTAGCTTGCCAAGGATTTTCTGATCTTGTATCTATAGAAATTGATCCATTATCCTTTAACTTTCTTGTTAATATATATGAAACAAATGTTAATATTAAAATTAATATTTGTACAATCATACCTGATTTGCCATTATAAAAACTCTGTGTAAAACTAAAATTTGATATTGCCCAATTTTTTAAAGGTTC